>JANXCH010000009.1 GCA_025060295.1 Dehalococcoidia bacterium
TCACACTGCCATGCACTCGGGCGTTTGTCAAGGGGGTTGGGCGCCTTTTCCAGGACACTTGGCGCTTTTGAGACCTACATGTGGGCCTTTGGGTGGCCCTAAGTGGAAGGTGTTTTCTATAGAAGCGGGGCGCACTGCGGGGGGGCACAGCTTCTCCAGGGTAGTGCCATGCACGAAGGGAACGGCGCAAGTCCACAGTTTGACATGCCCCCGTAAGGTGTGCTATGATGAGACAGCCCAGGCGCGGTGAGATCGGCCCAGGCAGCCCACGCCGGGAGGAGGCTATGCCCAAGAGCGAAATTGTCATCCGATTGGGCGGGGAAGGTGGTGAGGGGGTCATCTCCACGGGCGATATCTTTACCCTGGCATCGGCACGGACGGGCTACCATGTGTTTACCTTCCGCACCTATCCCGCCGAGATCAAGGGGGGGCACGCCTGGTACCAGGTGCGTGTCGGGCCCCGCCCTGTCCTCTCCATGGGCGACCAGGTGGATGTCCTGGTTGCCTTTAACCTGGAGGCCTATGAGAAGCACAAGCACCTCCTCAACACCGAAGAGGGGGTGCTTATTTATGACCCCGATGAGGTTACGCCCGAACCCCGTCCCCGCACGGTCTTTTACCCCATCCCCTTCAATCGCATCGCCCGCCAGGACCTGAACTTTGTGCGGGGCAAGAATGTGGTGGTCACGGGGGTGCTGGCGGGCCTGTTCGGCCTGGACCCCACCTCCCTCACCCAGTTCATCACCCAGCGCTATAAGCGGCGCGCCGAACTGTTGGACCAGAACCTCAAGGCCTTGGAAGCCGGGCTGAACTACGCTCAGAAGAACTTGACCAAGGCGGACCCCTACTACCTGACGCCCACGGAACGGGTGGGCCGCCTGGTCATGAGCGGGAACGATGCCATCGTGGCGGGTGCCCTGACTGCCGGGTGCCGCTTCTATGCCGGCTATCCCATCACCCCCGCCAGCGAAATTCTGGAACTGATGGCCCAGACTCTTCCCCGCTTGGGGGGAACCAGCTTGCAGGCCGAGGACGAAATCGCTGCCATTGGGGCGGTGCTGGGGGCCTCTTTTGCCGGCGTCAAGGCCATGACGGCCACCTCCGGCCCGGGCCTCTCGCTGATGACCGAGTTTATGGGCTGGAGCGGGATGGCCGAGGTGCCCTGCGTCATTGTGGATGCTCAACGCGCCGGCCCCAGCACGGGGATGCCCACCAAACTGGAGCAAGGCGACCTCAACCACGCTCTGTTCGGTGGGCACGGGGAGTTCCCCCGCATCGTCATCGCCCCCGGCTCCGTGGAGGACGCCTTCTGGCAGATCATCAACGCCTTCAACTTGGCCGAAAAGTATCAGACGCCCGTCATCTTCCTGTCGGACCAGTCCCTTTCCCACCGCACCGAGTCGTTGCTGAAGCCTGATTTGTCCAAGGTGAAGGTGGTGGATCGCATTCAGCCCACTGCGGACGACCTGGCCAACGGCTACGAGCGCTTCGCTATCACCGAGACGGGTATCTCGCCTATGTCCATCCCTGGTACGCCAGGGGGGATGTATGTGGCCCCTGGGTTGGAGCACGATGAGAAGGGGCATGTGGATAACCCCTTGGCCTCCCACGAGAAGATGGTGCCCAAGCGCTTCCGCAAACTGGAGACTCTCCAGAAGGAACTGGAGGCGCCGCCCCGCTACGGCGCTCCGGACGCCCGCATCGGGGTCATCGGGTGGGGCTCCACCGAGGGCGCCATCCGGGAGGCGGTGGAGCGCTGTGTGGCCAAGGGGATGAAGGTGGCTGCCCTCCACCCCAAGGTCCTCAACCCCCTGCCCGAAAAGCACCTGGAGCAGTTCATCTCCTCGATGGACATGGTCATTGTCCCGGAGATTAACTACACGGGGCAGTTCGCCCGCTACCTGCGCAGTGTGTTCGGCATCCCGGTGGTGCGCATCAACAAATGGGGTGGCCTCCCCTTCACGGCCGGGGAGATTCAGCGCAAGATAGAGGAGGTTGTCAATGGTCGTTAGCGCCATCCCCCTTACGGCGAAGGATTATAAGAGTGAGGTGAAGCCCACCTGGTGCCCCGGGTGTGGGGACTTTGCGGTGCTGTCGGCCACCTATAAGGCTTTGGCTGACCTGCAACTGCGCCCGGAGAAGGTGGTGGTAGTATCGGGCATCGGATGCTCTAGCCGCATCCCGTATTTCTGCAACACCTATGGCACCCATACCCTGCACGGGCGGGCCTTGCCCGTGGCGACCGGTATCAAGATGGCCCGTCCGGATCTGACGGTGGTGGTCATGGGCGGGGATGGCGACCTGTTCAGCATTGGTGCCGGCCACTTCCCCCATGCCGCCCGCCGCAACCTGGATATCCTGACGGTGTGCATGGACAACCAGACTTACGGCCTTACCAAGGCCCAGTATTCCCCCACATCCTTCGTCGGCCACAAGAGTAAGTCTAGCCCCTATGGCACGGTGGAGATGCCCATGAACCCTGTGCTGATGGCGCTGGCGTCGGGGGCATCCTGGGTGGCACGGGGGTATTCGGGACGGCCCAAGCAACTCCAGGAACTCATCGTGGAGGGGATTCGTCATAAAGGGTTCGCCTTCCTGCATGTGCAAAGCCCCTGCACCGAGTTCCATAACACCTATAACTACTACGACGCCCGCGTTCAGGATATCCCCAAGGACCACGACCCCACGGACTATATGGCGGCTATCCGCTTGGCCATGCCCCAGGAGAAGACCCTGCTAGGGGTGTTCTACCGCAGCGAGCGCCCTGTGTATGAGGAGCGCCTGCGGGCCTTTGAGCAGATCAAGGTGGAGTTCGATCCCGACGAGTTCCTCTCCCGCTATGGGTAGCAGGGGGCAGCTGCCGAGATGGCGCCGGGGCCCTGCGCAGAGCAGGGCCCCTGTTTTTGGGGCGCAGGGCGCTTGCGGGACGGAACAAGGTGGGGGGAGTTGCCACCCCCGAGGCTGTTGGGTATGATAGTGAAGGCCTTCTCAAAGCACGGGTGCGCGCTCCGATGGGAAGGAGGACGGCATGAGCACCACTACCCTCTCTGCGGAAACGATGCAGGCCCTCAAAGCGGCCAAGCGCATCTTCCAACACAACCGCACCATGACCTTGGTGAGCCACGCCGAAGGGCGCGTCTGGGCCAATAAGGTCTATTTCGCGGAAGAGGGCGGCTATCTCTACGGGGTGATTGAAAAACCCACCCCCGGGCGCGGCCACCACTACCAGAACATCCTCCAGAACCCCAAGGTGTTCTTTATCATTGACCGTGGAGTGCCCGACCTCTTCCTGCAGGGGGAGGGGGAGATCGAAATCCTGGGGCCGGTGGCCGAGCGCCCCGAGCGCCACCTTCTGTTCCGCAAGGTGCCTCAGGCGGTGGTGTTCGCCAAGTACTTCCCCCTGCTGGTGTTCCGCATCCGCCCCACGCGTCTCCTGATCTCCGACTATCGGGTAGAATGGAAGCCCCGTGCCCAGGTGGAGGTAACGGATACGGTGCTGCAGGCCTTCCAGGGTCCTCTGCGCACCGCAACGCCCACCTGGAAGGTGTACTGGCAAGCGGTGCGCCCCTTCGCCTTTACCGTTACCTTTTTCGCCGCCCTGTTGGGTGGTCTGCTGGCTCCCACCCTGTCGTGGCCCCTGCTGGTGGCCACCCTTGTGGGTGCTCTGCTCGTCCACGCCGGGGTGAATGTGCTGAGCGACTATATGGACTACCGTCGGGGCGTGGACACCTGGGCCACTTTAGGCTCCAGCCGGGTATTACCCGACCGCATGCTGTCGCCACGCCAGCACCTGGTCTTTGGGGTGGTGCTCCTGCTGGTGGCCGCGGGCATCGGGGGGGCGTTGACGGTTTTGCGGGGGCTTCCGGTGCTCTACATCGCCCTGGCGGGGGCTTTCCTGGGGGTCTTTTACACCGTTCCGCCTATCGGTTTGAAGTACCGCGCCCTGGGCGACTTGGCTGTGTTTCTGGCTTTCAATCCCCTGATGGCCCTGGGGGCTTACTATGTGCAGGCCCAGGGTTTCGCCTGGGAGCCGGTCATCCTGTCCCTGCCGTTGGGCTTTCTGACCACGGCGATCTTACACGGCAATAACTTCCGCGATATCCAGGACGACCAGCGGGCGGGCTTCACTACGGTGGCGGGGTATCTAGGGTTCAAGGGGTCGGGCTATTACTACCTGGCGCTGGTGGTGGCCACCTATGGGGCGGTGGCCGTCGCCATCGGCGTGGGGTTGCTGCCCTGGTGGGGTGTGCTGACCTTCCTGACCCTGCCTTTGGCGTGGCGCAATGTGCGGGCTGCCTTCCAGCCCCGAAGGGTTGCCTTCACCTTTCTAGACCTGGTTACTGCCCAGCTGCACCTCTACTTCGGGCTGGCGCTGGTGACCAGTGTGGTGTTGGGGCGCTGGGTGGGCTAGGCTGGGCTAAGGGGGCTAGTTGCCCTGGGGAACCTCCCCCAAAGGCTGGGAGGCGTACTTAGAGGGGCACTTGACGATGACCTGCTCGGCCACAAAGACCCCATTAGGCTGTAATTGCCCCTCCAAAACGATTTCCGAGTAGGGGTTGAAGAAGAGTTCGGGCACCACGCCGGTGTAGGTGGCGAGGAGGCGTCCTTCGCCCTTGGGGTCAGTGAGGACGAAGAAGGCCTGGGTGCTCCCAGGGACGCGCTGAAAAGAGCCTGCTACCAGTTTGCCGCTGACGCGCATGTCCTTGTGATAGGCCCGCTCCCCGAGAGCCAGCAGCTCGTCCACAGTTCGGTAATAGACGGTGGAGGAGCGGAAGGCGGTCCACCCGAAGTAGCCCAAAGAGGCCACGAGGAGCACCCCCACCAGAAGGAGTTTCCCGCCTCCCTGGCGCAACCAACCCTTGGGGGGAGAAGGCACCTGGTGCATCGCTTTAAGTATATCCTCTGCGAAGGGTGCAGGGCAAGGTCTCTAGGTGCCCACGGCGGTGCGCACGATGAGGCCAGCCAGGTAGCCTGCCCCGAAGCCGTTATCGATGTTGACCACGGCCACGCCGGGAGCGCAGGAGTTGAGCATGGCCAGCAGGGCGGCGAGGCCGTGGAAACTGGCTCCATAGCCCACGCTGGTGGGGACGGCGATGACAGGGGCCTGCACCAGCCCCCCCACCACGCTCGGGAGTGCCCCCTCCATCCCCGCTACAACGACGATGGCCCGCGCCTTGGAGAGGTTGGGGAGCACATTCAGAAGGCGGTGCAGGCCCGCCACGCCCACATCGTAGAAGCGCTCCACTTGGCAATCCATTAGGGAGGCGACAAGGGCAGCCTCCTCGGCCACGGGCAGGTCGGCGGTGCCGGCGCATACCACAGCCACCCCCGGAACCGGGCGCGTCGCAGTGCGCCGATCTACGACGATAGCCCGTGCCGTCTCGTGCCACTGGGCGTCGGGCAGGAGGGCTTGGACGGCCTGAAAGTGGGCCGGGGTGGCACGGGTGACGAGGAGGCGGTCAGCACCTTCGGCCAGGCGCTGGGCGATGGTGGCCACCTGGTGGGGAGATTTGCCCATGCCGAAGATGACCTCTGGGAACCCCTTGCGCAGAGCGCGGTGCAGGTCGGGGCGGGCGAAGCCGAGGTCGGCGTAGGGGAGGTGGCGCAGGGTCTCCAGGGCTTCCTCCAACGACACCTCGCCCTGGCGCACGGCTTCCAGGAGTTGGCGGAGGCGCTGAGTATCTATAGTGTACCTCCCTTGCAGCGGTGCCCACGCTTAATGTACCAGCCGGCAGGAGAACAAGGCAAGGGCTGGAGGACTCCTAGGAAGCCCAGGGGGCCACCTGGAACAGGTGGCCCCCTTTGGATGCCCCGCAGAGCGATAGGGCTAGCCTGGGCGCGGTGTAGGTGTCGGTGTGGGCGTCGGCGGCCGCGGTGTAGGCGTCGGTGTGGGTGGCGGCGGGGTAACTTCGAGGGGTGCAGTGGCCACGGAGCCTTGGTCGCCGATCGCTTTGATGGTCCAGATGCCAGGCCCCAGTTGCGCCAACTGCCCCGCACCACTTGTGAGGCGCAGAGCGCCGGAGGAGTTGGCCTCGTCGCCCACCAGGAGGAACTCACCGGTGGGGGTTACGGCCACCAGGATGACGGCCTCCCGGGGCTTGAAGCCGGAGAGGTAGGCGGTGAAGCGCTCGGCGGTGGTGTAGGTGGTCCTGGGGAAGACCAGGGTGGGTTCAGCCGAGGCCGGGGAGCCAGGCGGACCGGCAGGACCACGCTCACCCTGAGGGCCTTGAGGTCCTGGCGGACCTGCGGGGCCTTGCGGGCCGGGCGGACCCTGGGGGCCAGGCGGGCCAGCGGGGCCCGGCGGGCCTTGGGGGCCTGGTGGCCCTGCCACCCCTTGCGGGCCTTGACAGGCCGTCAGAGCCAGCACTCCTATCAGGGACAGTACGAGCAGAATACCAAGGAGCCGTGCGCTCGGGAAACCTTTCACAGAACCCCCCTTCTCTGTGATAGTGCTGTGATCAGGCGGCCACCCCGAGCACCCCAACCCTATCACCCGCCTAGTCTAGGGAGATGGCGTCCAAGTGTCAAGGGGTTGGAGCGTCCCTTTTTGCCTCAATTTCTAGAAGTGCTGGAGCGGACCGCTTCTCAGCTCAGGAAACGGTAAGGTGTGCCCGTTTGTTCCTCCCTGGGGCACCGCCCGCTGGGGCGCGGGGGTTTCCTCGTGTCCCACTCCATAGCGAAGGCCCTTGCGCTCCCCTCGCCGCAAGGGCCTCTGCGGAGGCACGATGGGAAGACCGCCCCGGAGCATTTACGGGCCCGTACGGGTAATGGACAGGTCCTCCCCCGGCGCCAGGGCGATGCGCCGCACTTGGATGCCCAGTTTGAGAAGCCAGTAGCCCAAGGTGGCCTTGCTGACCCCCAGTTCGTGGGCGGTGGCCGATAAACCCTTTTCGTTCACCAGTTCGGGCAGAAGACGCTCCAGGGGACGCCCATAACGCTCTTCCACCTGGAGCATCAGGCGGGTCTTGCGCACCTGCGGTTTGGACACCATAGCCTCCTCCTCCTTTACTCCAAAGGTTAGCACACCGTTTCCGTCTTGTCAAGACCCTGTATAGGACAAGGAATGGCATTGGATAAGCGATGTTTAAAAAGTGTTTAGAACGCTTTGAGGCGATGCCCTCGTGTCGTCTTATCTTGCCTTCCACCAGGTGATGGTGGTAAAGTGCAGAAGGGGCCCAGTCCCGCACTCAAGGAGTGGCGATGGAGCAGTTTCTTCTGCGGTGGGTTCAGACCGTGTACCAGACCTTAGGCTGGCCCGGTTTGGTGGCTCTGTCCGCCCTAGAAAGCGTCTTCGTCCCCATGCCCAGCGAGGTGGTGATGCCTTTGGGGGGGTGGCTTCTCGTGCAGGCTCGGGGTCTGGGGGTGCCGGGTCTGATGCTGGCGGCCTTTTTGGGGGCATTCGGCCATCTGCTGGGCTCGTTGTTTCTGTATTGGGTGGGGGCAGTGTGGGGACGGGCTGTCTTGCTGCGGTGGGGACGTTGGGTTCTCCTCACACGGCAGGACCTGGATCAGGCCGAGCGCTGGTTCGCCAAATATGGCGAGGCCACTGTGTTCTTCGCCCGTCTGTTGCCTGTGGTGCGCAGTTTGGTCAGTTTCCCCGCAGGCGTGGCGCGCATGCATTTGGGCAAGTTTTGTGTGTATACCTTGCTCGGGGCGTTCCCCTGGTCGTTGGGCCTGGCATGGGGAGGCTACCTTTTGGGGGAGCATTGGGAGCGCATACGCCACCTGTCGCGCCCCTTCGACATTCCCGTTGTGGTGGTCCTGGGGGTTGGGGTGGTGTGGTGGCTGTGGCGTCGCATTCGGCAAGTGCGAGCAGAGGCGTCTCATCTGGACGATGCCGTAGGAGACGACATAAAGCGCGCTTGACCCCTGAAGACGAGGAGGTGCCTATGTCCGGACCGCGCGTGCATGCCCTGCTGCGGGAACTGGAGGGGGCGCACGAGGCATTGGAGCGGGCTTTGGAGGGCATAACTCCGCGGGAACTGTATACGCCCCCCAAGGAGGGGGAGTGGTCGGTGGCCCAGGTGCTGGCCCACACCATCGAGATGGAGCCCTTTTGGCTCCGCAAGGTCTTGCTGGCCCGCCAGCAGGAGGCCCCCACCCTCGCCCGTGCCACCGAGGCGGAGCGGGAGCAGCGCCTGCGCGCCGTGGCCGAGCACGGCCAGGATTCCCTGCCGGTCATTCTCTCCCGTATGGCCGAGGCCCACGCCGAGGCGGTGTCTATCCTTCTGCGCCTGGACGAGGCTGACCTGGCCCGGCCCTGTGTCTACCAGAATCGGCGGATGACGGTGCAGGCGTTCATTGAGAGCGTTGCTCGCCACCTGAGGGAGCACGAAGCCCAAATCCGCGCCACACGCGAGGCCCTGGCTACCCCGGGGCAGACGGCTCCCGCCCGCTAGCGGGCCGACGGTTGAACCTGCTCCGTTCGCTGCACCAAAAGGGCCTTCACCCGGTCCAGAATGCGCTGGGCTACCTCGTATTTGGGGAGCAGGGGCAGTTGTTCTATACCCCCCTCCTTGTCCAGGAGGACGACGCGGTTGGTCTCTGCCCCGAACCCGCTGTCGGCAGCGGTTACATCGTTGGCGGCGATGAGGTGCATGCCTTTGGCCTGGAGTTTTTCCCGGGCGTTGGCCAGCAGGTTCTCCGTCTCGGCAGCGAAGCCCACCTTAATGACTTTCCCGTCCACCTCGGCGATGATGTCGGGGTTGCGGGTGAGTTCCACTGTCCACAGGGGGGGGCCTTTTTTGATCTTTTGAGGGGCCAGGCGGGTGGGGCGGTAGTCGGCCACAGCGGCCGCCATGATTAAGGCATCGGCCTCTCGGCACGCCTCCAGCACCGCATCCCGCATCTGGAGGGCTGTGGTTACCCGCCGCACCTCTACGCCTGCGGGGTCGGGCAAACTGGTGGGGGCGGTGATCAGGATGGCGCGCGCCCCACGGTCGCGGGCTGCTTCCGCAACGGCATAGCCCATTTTGCCCGAGGAGCGGTTGGTTACCACCCGCACAGGGTCTATGGGTTCCTGGGTGCCTCCGGCCGTGGCGACGATGGTGTATCCCCGCAAATCGCCCGTTGCTCGGCCCAGCACCCAGCGCACATGTCCCAGGATGTCGGCGACTTCGGCCATGCGCCCCTTGCCCACCAGGCCGGAGGCCAGCCGCCCCTCCACCGGCCCAACCACATGCACGCCCCGTTTTTGGAGGCGTTCCAAGTGCTCCTGCAGAACAGGGTGGGCATACATGTGGGCGTCCATAGCGGGCACCACCACCAGCGGCGCACGGGAGGCCAAGGCGGTGGTGGTGAGCACATCATCGGTCAAGCCCACAGAGAGGCGGGCGATGGTGTGGGCTGTGGCAGGGCAGACGAGGATCAGGTCGGCCCGCAGGGCCAGGGCCACATGGTCCATAGCCGTTTCGGCGCGGGGATCAAACAGATCCGTCAGGACGGGGCGATGGGTGAGGGCCTGGAAGGTGAGGGGGGTGATGAATTGACACGCCTCGCGGGTGAGCACCGTGTCCACCAGAGCGCCGTGTTGCACCAGTTTGCTGGCCAGGTCGGCCGCCTTGAAGGAGGCGATGCTCCCCGTGACCCCCAGAACGATGTGCTTCCCGTGGAGAACCGTCGGCATAGGTCCCTTCCTTTCTCCCAAAGGTAAGGGCCTCCCTGTGGGGGTGTGCCCTACCGCTCGGGGCGGTTCATCTCATAAATAATACGCAGACCGTGCAAAATCAGGTCCGGGTTGACGGCAGTGAAGATGTCAGTCTCCCGGGCGATGAGGGAGACCAGCCCGCCAGTGCCGATGACTTTGGCGTCGTCTCCCAGTTCCTCTTTGAAGCGCTTGACCAGGCCTTCCACCATGCCGATGTGGCCCAGGAGGACGCCTGACTGAATGGCGGCGACCGTGTTGCGCCCGATGGCGCTCTTGGGGCGCACCAGTTCCACCCGCCGCAGTTGGGAGGCGGAGGTGAACACCGCTTCGGCCACCACCTGGGGGCCGGGGTGAATGGCGCCGCCCAGGTAGTCGCCGTCGCGGGTCACGGCGTCCAGCACCGTGAAGGTGCCCACCTCCACCACAATCACCGGCCCCCCATACAGGCGATAAGCGGCCGCCGACGCCGCCACGCGGTCGGCCCCCACATCCCGAGGGGTGTCGTACAGGATACGCATGCCTGTTTTGACGCCGGCCCCCACGATGAGGGGTTTCACCTGGAAAAAGGTGCGGCACATCTCCTCAAAGACCCAGGTAAGGGGGGGGACCACACTACATAAAGCGGCATCCCGTATGTGGGAGGGGTGCAGGCCCCGCAGGTTGAGCAGGGAGAGCAGGAGCACCCCGTAGTCATCAGGCATGCGGCGGGGGTCGGTGGCGACGCGCCAGGTGGCCACCAACTCCTCCCCCCGAAAGGCCCCGATCTTCACATTGCTGTTGCCGATGTCCAGGGCTAGGAGCATGCTCTCCCCTCGCTGATTATACCTTTTCTGATCCCATGACCGAGAAGGGAAGGTGATGCCCTGCCTTGAGGCCCTTGATAACGCGGGGAAGGAGGGGCAAAAGGTCTCCCGCTATAGTGCCAGCGTCGCCGATCTCCTGGCGGGCTACCTCCCCCGCCAAGCCGTGCAGGAAAACACCCAAACTGGCTGCATCAAAGGGATGCAGGCCTTGGGCCATAAGGCCTGCGATGGCTCCTGCCAGCACATCCCCCGTGCCCGCGGTGGCCAGGGCGGGGTTGGCGAAGGGGCTCAAGCGCACATTGCCCTCAGGGGAGGCGATGACGGTGAACGGCCCCTTGAGCACCACCGTAACCCCCCAGCGTTGAGACGCCTCACGGGCCGTGCCCAAACGGTCCTGCTCCACCTCCTCAACTGTGCTGTCCAGCAGGCGGGCCATCTCCCCCGGGTGGGGAGTGAGCACAGCGGGTGCCCGCAGTTTCTCCCACCAGCGTTCCTGGCGGGCCAAGATGTTCAGGGCATCGGCGTCCAACAGCATGGGGATATGCAGGGGGGTCTCGCTGAGCAAGAGGTGGCGGAGAAGGGCTTCGGCGGCGGGGGTTTGTCCCAACCCGCATCCGATGAGGAGCACCTCAAACTGACTGGCGGAGCGGCGCAGCTCCCGAACCGCCTCCGGGGAGAAGACCCCGCTGGCCGCCTCCGGGAGGGGGAGGTGGGTAACTTCGGTCAACTTGGCGGCCAGGATGGGGTGGATGCTGGTGGGTGCTGCCAGGGTAACATAGCCCGCCCCCACACGGGCAGCGCCCATACACGCCAGGTAGGCGGCACCGATGTAGCGGGGTGAGCCCACCACTGCCAGCACACGCCCGAAGGTGCCCTTATGGGCTGACAGGGGGCGAGGAGGGAGGGTGTGACGCGCCCACCGGGCGTCCAGCAGGTCCAGGGCGATGTCCTCGGCCAGGTGCTCTGGGATACCGATGTCCACCACCTCCAGGCGCCCTACCCGCTCGGCACCGGGGAACCGGAACAGACCGACTTTGGGGAAGCCCAGGGTGAGGGTAAGGTCGGCGTAGGGGGTGTGGGTGTCAACGGCACCCGTGTCCGCATCCAACCCCGAGGGGAGGTCCAGGGCCACAAGACGCACCTCCGGGCGCTCCCGTTGGGCGCAGACTGTGACATCCAACACCTCGGCGAACAGCCCTTCGAAGGGGCGGCGTCTGCCGATCCCTAAGATGGCGTCCAGCACCAGGTCGGCACGGGCCAGCAGGGTGCGGAGGGTGCGCAACTCCTCGTCGCTAGGGGCTTCCACCACCTCCACACCCCGTTGCCGAGCGGCGGTGAGTTTGGCGTCCTCGGGGGAGCGGGGCAGGATAAGGTAGGCGGTAACCTTTGCCCCCCACGAGGCCAGGTGGCGCGCCGCCACCAGGCCGTCGCCCCCGTTGTTGCCCGGGCCGATGAGGGCCAGCACCTCCGCCCCGGGGCGCTTTCCCAGCATCGTCCAGACCTTCTCAGCCACCCGCAGGCCGGCGTTCTCCATCAAGGTGTCCCGGGTGATGCCCAGGGCCTCGGCCTGTCGTTCCAGGCGACGCATCTGGTCAGCGGTTACCACCTTCATGGCGTTAGCGGGAGGGCAAGGATGGGGGTGTGTTCCCCTGCAGGCGTCGTCTCCCCGATGACGACGGCGATGGCCAGGTCGCGGCTGTGGGAGAGGGAGAGGGCGAAACGGCGGATGCCCAGGTGGTGGGCGCGGGCTAAGGCCCGCCCCGTCAGGCGGATGGTCGGGGGCTGGCCCCGTTCCCGCACCACCTCAATTTCTGTCCAGGAGACGCCCCGAATGCCCGTGCCCAGGGCTTTCATGACGGCCTCTTTGGCGGCGAAGCGGGTGGCCAACTGGGGGGCCTGTCCTCTGGCGTAGGAGAGCTCCTGGGGGGTGTAGATGCGCGTCAGAAAGCGCTCGCCCCACCGCTCCACGGCGCGGGCGATACGGGGGATTTCAATGATGTCCACGCCGATGTAGAGCATGGCTTCCCCTGGTGTGGGGTTCACGGGGCGACGGGGGCCAGGCCCGCTTGGGCCAGAATGGAGGGGATGTGGCGCTCCCATCCGATGGCCATAATGTGCACCCCCTGGCAGAGGGGGCGCACTGCACGAATGATGCGTGCCGCCAGGGCGATGCTCGCGGCGGTGCGGTCGGGGGCCTTCTCCAGTTCGGCGATGAGGGGCTCGGGGATGAACACGCCGGGGAGGTTCTGATTGAGATTACGGGCCATAGCCGCCGACTTGAGCACGATGATGCCCGCCAGGAAGGGCAGGCGGTAGTGCTCCACCCGCTTCATAAAGGTGCTGAACTTATCGGGCTCGTAGATGGCTTGCGTTTGGAAGAAGCGGGCGCCGGCGGCGATTTTCTCCTCTAGGCGTTGGAGTTCCTTGTCCAGGTCTTTAGCCCCAGGGTTGACCACCGCCCCCAGGTGGAACTGGGGTGCCCCTTTGAGGGGATTGCCCGCCAAATCGTGCCCCTCCATAAGGGCTGAAGCCGCCTTCAGGATGCCGATGGCCTCCAGGTCAAAGACGGCCTTTGCCTCGGGGTGGTCGCCCGTACCTGGCGGGTCACCGCTCATGACGGCGATGTTGTGGATGCCTAAAGCCGCTGCCGCCAGCAATTCAGCCTGGATAGCGATGCGGTTGCGGTCGCGCCCGGTGATTTGCAGGATCGGCTCTAGGCCGTGGTCCAACAAAAAGCGGGCGGGGGCGATGGGGGCCATAGCCATGCGTGCCCCGGTGCAATCGGTCAGGTTGAAGGCGTCTACCATTCCCCGCAGGGCTTGGGCCTTGCTAAGCATCTCGGAAAGGTCTGTGCCTTTAGGGGGATTGAGTTCTACCGTGACGACGAAGCGTCCTGCGGTCAGCGCATCACGGAAACGGCTCATGGTGTGTTGCACTCCTTTCAGCCATTATAGCCTCCCGACTGGGGGGTGTCCAATGGCGCGGGGCGATCCCCCTGTCCACCAGGGGGCAGGGGTGCGTCCCGGGGTGAGGTGTCTTGGGGGGGCTTGTGTTGGGCGCGCTTGGCTTTTATGATGCTGGCAGAGCGGACAAGGAGGTGCCTATGCCCTACGAAACTTTGCTGTACCAGCAGGAGGGGATGCTGGGAGTGTTATCCCTGAACCGTCCCCATCGCCTGAATGCTTTGAGTCGGCAACTGGTGCAGGAGTTGGACGCCTTTTTCAGCGAGGTGGAGCGCAAACGGGACGTGCGGGTGCTTATTCTGAGAGGGGAGGGGCGTTCCTTCTGTGCGGGAGCAGATATCAAGGAGATGGCCGAGGAGGAGCCAGGGGTTGCCTTACCCCGCGCTACTACCCGCATCGCCACCCGCTTGGAGAACCTGCCTTGTATCACCATTGCGGCCGTGCACGGGTATGCAGTGGGAGGGGGCTGTGAACTGGCCATGGCGTGTGACCTGCGTGTCGCCTCGGAGGATGCCCAGTTCGGCCAGCCGGAGGTGAAGTTGGGCATTTTGCCCGGCGCAGGGGGGACGCAACGCCTCCCCCGTCTTATTGGCATCGGGCGGGCGAAGGAGCTGATGTATATTGGGGACTTCATTGACGCGCGCACCGCCCTGGCGTGGGGTCTGGTGAACCGCGTCGTCCCTGCGGAGCGCCTCATGGACGAGGCCAAGGCGCTGGCCCAGGTGCTCTTGCAGCGGCCTCCGCTGGCTTTGGCGCTGATCAAGTCCTGTGTGCAGGTGGGGATGCAGATGGACCTGTACTCGGCCCTGGAGTATGAGGCGCGGTGCTCCACCATCTTGCACGCCTCGGAGGACCGCAAGGAGGGGATGCGTGCCTTTGTGGAGAAGCGTCCCCCCGTGTTCAAGGGGCGGTAGGTCGCCTGCCCGCTCGGCGAGACGGGCATCTTGACGCCCTCGGTGTCGTTATATTATCATGCGAGACGACACTGGAGGGCCAATGCTGGAGATTACTTTCAGCGGGGGGGTGCTCCGCTGTCCGGAGACGCCCGAGTTCCTAGAGGTGGCGATGCACTTGCTGCAGGTGTTGAGGGAGCAGGAGCGGGCGGGGCAGGCTCGGCGAGGGGGTGAGGGCGTGCCCTCGCCCCTGCGCCCCTCGGCATCCCCCCCACCCGCTGCCTCGCCCCCCCCTGGCGCTTCTTCAGCCCCTGTATCCCCGTCTCCGGGGCGGGTGCGGTGGTTCGTTACCCATCGCCCGCGCATTCAGATAGGGCCGGGGCAGGTGGTGGAGCCGTCCAGCATTCAGGAGCTGAAGGAGTTTCTGCAGGCGCGGGGTCTGACGCCGCACCCCCGTGGAGACGCCTCCATGCTCCTATGGCAGGTGCGGGTGCGTCTGGGCCTGCCGGTGGAGGCAGCGCCCGTGGAGGGGGCTACAGGGACTCCTTGAGACGTTGGGCCAAAGCCCATGTCATCCCGGGCAGGGCGGCGATGCGCTCCACCGGGGCATCTTTGATGGCTTTGAGGGAGCCGAAGGTGCGCAAGAGGAGGCGCTTGCGCTTGGGGCCGATGCCCGGCACGGTGTCCAAGACGGAGCTGGTCTGCCGTTTGGAGCGCAGACGCTGATGGTAGGAGACGGCGAAGCGGTGGGCTTCGTCCCGCAGGCGCTGCACCAAGAAAAGCCCTTGGGAGCCGCGGGGCAGAAGGATGGGCTCGGGGGCGTGGGGCACAAACAGTTCCTCCCGCTCTTTTGCCAGGGCGGCGAGGGGGATGAAGTCGGTGGATAGGCCCAATGCCAGGAACACCTCTTGGGCCACCGAGAGGTGCCCTTTGCCTCCGTCCACCACCACCAGGTCGGGGACGATGCCCCACGCCTCCTGGTCGGGGGGTGTGTTGCCTGGGGCGAACAGGTGGGGGGCTTTGCGGTAGGCCTCGGCCAGGCGGGTGAAACGCCGGCGCAGAACTTCCCGGAGCATGGCGTAGTCGTCTATCCCCTGGACGGTGCGCACTTTGAAGCGGCGGTAGTGGGCGCGGTGGGGCTTCCCATGCACGAACACTACCATGCTCCCCACGGCATCCGTGCCCCGGATGTTGGAGATGTCGTAGCATTCGATGCGGACGGGGAGGCGGGGGAGGTTGAGGGCCTCCTGCACCTCGGCCAGGGCCTTTTGCAAGGCGTCTTGGTCGGCCAGGGCGCGGGCTTGCTGCAAGCGTAACCCCTCCTGGGCATTCTCCGTGGCCATGTCCAATAGGCGCTTTTTGGCTCCCCGCTTGGGCACCATCAGGCGCACGGGTGCGCCGCGCTTGGCGGTCAGGGTTTGGGCGATAAGGTTGGCGTCCTGGGGCAGGCAGGGGACGACCACAAGGGGTGGGATAAAGGTAGCGGCCTGGTAAAACTGGAGAAGGAAGTGGGCCAGCACCTGGGCGGGGGGCTCGTCCTGAGTGCCTTCTAGGGAGAAGTGGTCGCGCTCCACCAGTTTGCCTTGGCGGATGAAGAACACCTCGGCGCGGGCCTGGGCGTGCTCGTGAGCCAGGGCGATGATGTCCATATCCTCCCGCTTCAAGGAGACGACCTTCTGCTCTTCCAGCACCTGTTGGATGGCGCGAATCTGGTCGCGCAGGCCGGCGGCCCGTTCAAAGTCCCACCTCTCGGCGGCCTCCCGCATCTGCTGATGGAGCCTGCGCAGGACCTCTTCCGCCTTGCCCTGCAGGAACTGGATGACCTGTTGGATGATCTCCCGATACCCCTCGCGGGAGATGTAGCCTGTGCAGGGGGCGGCACACCGGTGGATGAAGTATTCCAGGCAGGGGCGGGGGTCTGTGCCGGTGATGGTCTTGGTGCAGGAGCGGTAGGGGAACAGGCGTTTCAGGAGGTCTAAGGTGCGGCGCACCGAGCCCGCCGAGGCGTAGGGGCCGAAGTACAGGGCCCCGTCCGCATGCACCTTGCGGGTGAAGTAGACGAGGGGGAAATCCTCCTGCAGGTCAATGCGGATGTAGGGGTAGGTTTTGTCGTCCCGCAGGCGGGTATTGTAGGGAGGGCGATGGCGCTTGATGAGGGTGTTTTCCAAAAGGAGCGCTTCGCTCTCCGAGTGGGTGAGGATGACCTCCAGGTCGGCGGCGCGGGCGAGCATGCGGCGGATTTTGGGGGGATGGTCAGCGCTGTCGGCGCAATAGGCCCTCCCCCGGTCGCGCAGACGCGCCGCCTTGCCCACATAGAGCACCTGGCCGCGTGCGTCGAGGAACATGTAGACGCCGGGACGGTCAGGTAAAGCCTTGAGGCGCTCCTGGAGGGCAGGGGTGGGGGTCTCCATATCAGTGCCCCTCCTAGCGCAGGAGGAGCCAGAGCACCAGCAGGATAGCTAAGCACATCCCTGCGACGATGCCAACGGCCGCCAACTCCCGCCCGATGGGAAGACGCATACTCGGTGCACCGGGCGGTGGACGGAGGGAAGGGGAAAGGGCGGGACGTGGGGTCTCGGGGGCAGGGGCAGAGGGCTTAGGGGGCAGGGTGGCTGTCCCGGTGGGAGCGGGGGTGTTGAGGAAGCGGGGCCGACGGCCCCGGCGGGTCTTCCTGGGCATGGGTGTCGGCTCCTTTAGGGTGTGGCTGGGGGCCAGTAGAGTCTGGCCAGGTGGACAATGAAATCGGCCGCTTGGTGGAAAGTGAGCAACCCCGTGTTAAGCACCAAGTGGTACTGATGGGGTGTGCTGGGGTCGGTTTTGAAAAAGCGCCGGTAGTAAACATCCCGGGCCCGTTCCACCTGAGCGATATGGCGTTCGGCGCGAGGCCTGTCCAGATGCTCCCGCTCCATAATGACCGCCAGGCGTCGTTCATAGGGGGCGACCAGGCCGATATGGAGGGCGCGGGGGTGATCCTGGAGCACCAGGTTAGAGGCTCGACCTACCACCACGATGTTGTCGCTCTGGGCCAGGGTGCGTATGGCTTGGCTGATGGCCTCCACGAAGCGACGGTCGTCCATCTCTTGGGCGGGTTCGTGGGTGCCCTCGGGGTAGGGTTGTAACAGCAGGGCGTCCATGCTGGCCCCGAAGTAGGGGTCGCCTCCGGCCAGGGCGCTGCGCTCCAGGACGCGCTGGAGTAGGCGGGCGGCCCGTTCGCCTAGGGTGGGGGAGCGCTCCTCCCGCTGGGCCAGGGCTGCCACCGGCACCCGTATGCGCCGGCTGGCTTCGGCCAGCACCAGGCGGTCCACATAGTCCATTCCCAGGGTGCGGGCGACCTCCACGCCCACCTCGGGGGCACCGCTTCCATACTCGCCGTTGATGGTGATGACCGGCATACCGCCCCTCCTACCGCCCCAGGCGGGCAGAAAGTGTATCCCTCTCCTTCAGCCAAGTGATGTTGGCCTCTTCCGAAGGGTCGGGTTGGGCTGTGAACCAGGCGTCCAGTATCTCTTGCGCCACGGCGGGGGTGGTGAGGCGCAGGCTCATGCACAGCACATTGGCGTCGTTCCATTTGCGGGCGCCGGCGGCGGTGGGGGCGTCGGGGCAGAGGGCGGCCCGCACCCCAGGGACTTTGTTGGCCGCCATGCAGACCCCTGTGCCCGTCCAGCAGAACAGGATGCCCTGCTGGCACTCTCCCGAGGCCACCGCCTCCCCCACCCTCTGGGCCACGACGGGCCAGTTGGGGTTGTCCCCCTCCCGCAGGGCGCCGAAGGGGACGACCTGGTGCCCCAGCCGGCGCAGGTGCTCCAGCACCCAGGTGGTCAGGGGGGTAGCCTCGTCGCTGCCGATGGCGATGCGCATGGTCCTCCCTCACCTGCTAGGGTAGCGGGTTGGGGGCCGATGCGCAAGGTGGGGGACTAGTCCCGCTCCATTTGGACCCACGAGGGAGTGGTGGTATGCACAGTCGCTCGAACCCGTTCCTGGAGGGCAGGCAAGGTCTCTCGGGGGGCCGAGGGGAGGTTAAGGGCACGGCTAAGGGTGTCGGAGAGCGGCGGGAAGGTCTCTCGGGGGGCCGAGGGGAGATTAAGGGCACGGCTAACGGTGTCGGTCAGGGGAAGGAAAGATTCGTGAAATCCAGAGGGGAGCCACAGGGCGCGGCGCACACCCTCCAACAGGTTAAGCATATAAGTCAAAGGTGGGGGCACAGAGGGTTCCACCTTCGCAGGAATGCCTGGCATCGGTGGAGGGCCGGGTGGCATAGGGGGGATGCGAATCAGATCACCTTTATCGTCGGGTGGAGGGTCGGGCAGGATGGTGATGGGGGGTTCTTTCGTGGGAGCGGGAGGGGGGTCTGGGGTCGTTGCGGGGGGTGGCTCCTTGGCCAACAGGTACAACCCCCAGGGGGCGAACAGATACCCCAGGAGGAACGCCCCAAGGGCTACCCCCAAGGCGGTGAGCAGGCGTTGCCGCCACATAGGCCCACTCCGTTAGGGCAGGATAAAGGTGAGGAAGAACTCCACACTGGAACCGGCAGGCTTGTGTACCGGCGGGAAGGTCACGCGGTTGAACAGGAGAGTGCGGTTGGCGTCCCGCAGGCCCGCCTCACGATAGACCTCATCGGCAGTGGTGGTACCGATGCGGAAAACCATCGTCACGCTAGTGCTGGCGACATCCACGGCAGGGGTATAAAGGCGAGACACGAAGCGGACGGCCCGCTCCAGTGCCGTGTCCGAGGCGGTGGGCGGGTTGCACACCCCGTCAGCGCCACAGTCGCCCACCTCCAGCACTGTCAGGCTTAGGTTGTCGCCAGGGATGCTAGCGGGGGTCCAGAAGGGGCCGAAGGCTTCGGCAAGGAAGGCAGCCTTACCGATGTCGGTGATAATGTTGCGGGCCTCGTGGCGGGCCACCACCTGTCCGTCGGGGTCGTAGAGGACCACGGCCATGCGCCCCTGCAGGCCGAGGGGGCCCGCCTCCCCTTCGGGCACCACCCCAACCACAGGGGGCGACTGTCCCGTGCGGGTGCGGACGAAGGCATAGCCTTGCAGGGCGAGACCCCCCAACAAGGCCACGAGGCTGATCACCAGGATGGCTATTCTCGCTTTTGCCATAGCGTCCCTCCTATGAGCAGGCCAAGGATGCACAGCGGGCTCTTTCGTTTAGGGGAAACGGAACTCCATGGATACCACAAGGAATTCGGCGTTAGTATAGACTACGGGGGGGGTGAGCAGCACACGGTTGACCAAGACTCCACCAGAACTGCTAACAATACCCACTTCACGAATGGTACCCCCACCACCACCGATACGGTATTCAAGGGATACCGTTTTGTTCGGGATGTCCAAAGCACTAGAGTGGAAGGCCATTGTATGCAAGTATCTCTCCAATGCGGTGTCACTAGGGGTGGGCGGATTGCAGACGTTATCCGCGCCACAATCGCCTAACTGCACAACTCCCGGCAGGTGAGCATCTGCTCCTCCGGGGTTGGGATCTATGGGGTTGAATGCGTCGAATGCCTCACTGAGAATGGATGCTTTGCCCCGGTGGGTGATGAGGTTGTTGACGGAGCGCTCGTCCACCAGGTTGCCCTGGGAGTCATAGAGGCGGATGTGCATGCGCCCCCGCAGGGCCAGGCTCTCCCGCAAGCCATCGGATGGGGTCTCGGCGGCTGGGGAGGTGTGCTGGGTAAGGGTGGGAGCCTGGGTGGGGGAGGTCTTGGAACGGGTAAGGGCCACCTGCACAGCGGAGCCGATAAGGAAGGCTAGCGCCCCCACCAACAACAGCACCGGCAGAAACAGTCCACGCCTGCGCATGCGCATCCTCCCATTAGCAAGTGTGGACGCACCACTATAGCAAACCCACAAGAGGGTGTCAAGGGAGTGTGCTAGCGGGCGCGGGGGTGGGCCTTGTCGTAGGCCTCTTGAAGGTGCTGGTTGGTGAGGTAGGTGTAGATCTGGGTGGTGGCGATGCTGGCGTGGCCCAACAGTTCCTGCACGTGGCGCAGGGGTGCCCCGCCTCGGAGCAGGTGGGTGGCGAAACTGTGGCGCAGGGTGTGGGGGGTAACAGGGGAGGTGATGCCCGCCTTGCGGGCATACCCCTTCAAAATCAGCCAGAAGCCCTGGCGGGTAAGGCGCTCCCCCCGTTGGTTGACGAACAGGGCCTGCTCCCGCAAATCGGGGACAAGGCGGGGGCGTCCCCGCTCCAGGTAAGCCCTCAGGGCCTCCTCTGCCACTGAGTGGATGGGGATGACCCGCTCCTTGTTCCCCTTGCCCCGGCACCGCACTGTCCCTTCCCGCAGGTTAATATCCCGCAGATCCAACCCGGTTAACTCGCTCACCCGCATCCCCGTAGCGTACAGGAGTTCCAGCATAGCCCGGTCGCGCAGGGCTTCGGGGGTCTGCTCCTTCCCCGTCGCTTGCAGGAGCCGTTCCACCTCTTCCTCGGAAAGGGCTTTGGGGAGGTGGCGTCCCGCTTTGGGGGAGCCCAGGTCTTCGGCGGGGTTGCTGGCCAGCACCCCTTCCCGCACCAAGAAGTGGAGGAGGGACTTGACCGCCGCCACCCGGCGGGCCAGGGTGGTGTTGGTGTAGCGCTTCTCTAGAAGCCACAGCACGAAGCGGGTCAAAACCCCCAGGTCAACCTGATCCCATCGGCTGATGCGCTCCTGGGTGGTCAGGAACTCCAGGAGTTGGTGCAAATCGTTACGATAGGCGGCAATGGTGTGAGGGGATGCCCCCCGCTCCACGGCCAGGTGTTCCAGGAAGGCGTCTATCTGCTCTTTCACGATGCACCCCCTTGGGCTGGGTGCTTCCTTCTGCTAGGGCGAGGCCCGTGCCCGTAGGCGACGGCGGGAGGAGGGGGACCGCTCATCCCCTGCGGCCAGGGATACACCTTTGCCCAGCACGATAGGCCCGGCGGGCAGGCTCCAGGCCAGGGCCACGGGCGGAAAGAGGGCCACAGCGATAACCACAGTCCAGGACAGCCAGGCCCACCACAGCGGCGCAGTTCGGTGGGCTGTATGGACCACGGTGAACAGGAAGGCCCAGGGGATGGACAGGTACCCCAGCAGGAGGAGGGTGGAGCGCACTTTGTCCACCTGGGTGGCCATCTGCACCAGGTAGGCTCTGGCAGCGGGGTCGTGGGTGGCGTAAAGGCTGGCGAAGATGGGGTCAAGTACCGCATGCCACAAGAATGCCAGGGCGGTAGCCAGCATGGCGATGCCCCCCGCCAGCAGGGCGAGCCATCCCAGGGGGCGGTTCCTCTCCCGCAGGGGGTGCGTGGCTCCCCATACCGCTACCCCCAGCAAGAAGAAGAAGGCTGTCAGCACAAGGTGCTCTCCTATCCAGAAGGGGAGCAGATGCCCCTGCAGAGTGCGCATGGCGTCGGGCAGCGGAGTGTGCAGGGGGGGCAGGCCATCGGGGCGCAAGGCGACCAGTAGGGGAACACTGATGAGGAGCAGGGCTGACCCCGCCACCGCACACCATCCGCCCACACGGGAGGGAGAAAAGGCCCCCATAGCTACCACCTATCTAGGCCTCCGAGGAGGCCCCACGGCCCGTCTCAACGGGCAAAGTGTCGCACCCTTATACTAGGCGCTGGGACTTCGGCCCTGTCAAGGGCGAAAAAGGGGCATAAAAGGGCAATTTGCGAGGGCGCAACCCCTAACCGAGAGGGCCTTTGTGCACTCCGAATCTACCCCGCCCCGCGCAGACGGGGGTCCAGGAGGTCCCGCAAAGCGTCCCCGAACATATTGAAGGCGAACACGGCCAGGGAGAGGGCCACGCCTGGCCAAATGGCCATCCAGGGGGCTTCATACATGTAGCGCAGGCCCTCCAGGCTGAGCATACCGCCCCAGGTGGGCCGCGGGGGTGGCACCCCATACCCCAGGAAGGAGAGGCTCGCCTCGGTGAGAATGATGGTGCCCAGGCCGATAGTAGCCAACACGATGACCGTGGCCATGGTGTTGGGCACCACATGGGCCAGCATAATGCGCAAGGGTGTGGCTCCTATGGCGCGGGCGGCTTCAATGTACTGGTTCTCCTTGATGGAGAGGGCGACACCCCGAATCACGCGGGAGTTGGCGATGCCCGAGGAGATGCCCAGCACCACGGTGATCTGCACCAGCCCCGGCCCCGTAAGAGACAACACGGTGAGCAAAATCAGCAGGCCCGGGAAGGCCATCCAGGCGTCCACGAGCCGTTGAAGGATGATATCGGTGCGTCCGCCGAAGTAGGCGGAGGGGACACCGATGAGGAGGGAGACCAGCGAAGCGATCACAACAGCCACAAAGCCGATGGCCAGGGAGATGCGTGCCCCATAGACAATGCGGGTAAACACATCGCGTCCTAGCTGGTCGGCTCCCAACCAGTGGGCCCTGCTATAGCCGGCGAAGCGGTCGGTCAAGATAGCCTCAGCGTAGCCGTAGGGGGTAATGAATTCTGCGAAGATGGCCGCGAAGGTCATGATAAGGAGGATAATGGCCCCCACCAGCCCCAGGGGTTTGGTGCGCACCAGGCGCACCAGCACCTCAGCCCACCAGGGCATGCGGCGCTTCCACACGGTTTGCAGACCAACCGTCGCCTCGGCCTGACGCATGCTCTCCCTCCCAGGCTAACGATAGCGGATGCGCGGGTCCAGGTAGGCGTAACTGATATCCACTGCCAGGTTGAGCAGGATAACGAAGGTGGCCAGAATGAGGTTGATGCCCTGCACCACCGGGTAGTCCCGCCGAATGAGGGCTTCAAAGAAGAACTGTCCTACCCCCGGCAGGCGAAAGATGGACTCAATGATCACCGAGCCCCCAATGAGGAAGGGCATCTGGATGCCGATGATGCTCACCACGGGGATAAGGGCGTTCTTGAGGGCGTGGCGGGTAATGATCACCTGCTCCGACAGGCCCTTGGCCCAGGCGGTGCGGATATAGTCCTGGCGCATCACCTCCAGCATGGCGGAGCGCATAATGCGCATGACCGGGCCGGCCCGCGTCAGCCCGAACACCAGGGCGGGGATGGCCATGATCTTCAAGTTCTCCAGGGGATTCTCGGTGAAGGAAACATAGGTCCACACGGGTGTCCACCGCAGGTAGATGGAGGGGAGCACCACCACCAGCACCGCCAGCCAAAAGAAGGGGATAGCCAGCATAGCGATGGCGAAGATGCGCCCCAGGTAGTCGGCCCAGGAGTCCTGGCGAATAGCGGAAATCACCCCCACCCCAACCCCGATGACCACCGAAACGATTATGGTCAGGATAGCCAGTTCCAGGGTAACGGGGAAGCGGCGGGCAAACTCCTGCACGATGGGCTGTTTCGTCCAGAGGGAATGGCCCAAGTCGCCTCGGAAGATGTCACTAATCCAGGTAGCATACTGGACCAGGATAGGCCGGTCCAGGCCAAGCTCTTTGCGCAGGGCCTCCACTGTGGGGGCATACGCATACCCCTCCAGCATTTGGTGCACCACATCCCCAGGCAGGAAGCGAAGCATCAAGAAGACGACGATGGTTACCACAAAAAGGGTGGGAACAACATAAAACATCCGGCGCAGGATGTATTGGCGCATCGGTTCCCCCTACCGCTCTTCTAGTTACTTCTGGATGAGTGGACCAGTGGTGTGTGGAAGCCTGCTGCACGACGGCCCGCACCCGGGGGTGGATGCACACAGGGCGACGCCGTGTCCCGCACAGAGGGTTGGTGCGGTGGAATGCTGGAAAGGCGCTGGAGGGGGCATGAACTCTCAAGTTGCCGATTGCGGATAGCGCGCCGCATGCGGACCTCCTTTCCCGTCCGCAAGGTGGCACAAGGTGGCATTAGTATAGGAACGGTGTACGCCCTTTGTCAAGGGGGCAGAGGGGGATGATGGATTTTTTGCCCGCGCAGTGAGTGCAACTAGGCGGAAACCGTTCGCTTAGGGAATCCCGAAGCAAAGCAAGGCAGGGGACGACAGTTGGCGTACCTTGTCAGAAAGGGGGGCGCCCCGCTCTGGGTTATGGCCCCTCTACCCAGGTCCACTGCAGAATTTTGCCTGTGCCGTGGGAGTCGTGCTGGACGAAGTTGCGCACCCGGGGGGCGTGGACGCTATAGGAGTAGCCGATGGGCAAGTAAATGTAGTAGGCCTTGTCCAGCAGGTAGCGCTGTATCTCCAAGACGATACGGCGGCGCTCGGCAGGGTCCAGTGCCTGGCGCTGGGCTACCAGGAGGGGGGTCAAATGGGGGTCATCCACGTGGGAGCGGTTGTTAGCTTGGCCAGGGTAGTAGAAGCCGTAGAGCCAGTCGTCCACCTCGCCGAAGGGGGTTACAGGGCCGATGGCCATGTGCTCATAGCGTCCCACAAAGGTGGTGGACACATAAAGGCCCAGGTCTTGGGGGTTGGGGATGATGCGAAAGCCCGCCCCCTCCAGATCCTGCTGGGTAAGGGCATAACGGGATTCCCAGATGGGCCCATAGAACACGGGGGCATAGTTCAGGGTAACGGCAAGGCCCTGGGGGTAACCCGCCTCGGTCAGGAGGCGGCGGGCCTCGGCGGGGTCGTAACCGATGTAATACTTCAGGCGGGCGGGGTCCTCTCGGCTGATGTCCAGTTTCCAGGCTTGCAGGGCGCAGGGGACAGGCCCGTTGTCTATGCACCCTTCCCCTTCGTGGAGGGTGGCCAGCCACGCCTGGCGGTTGATGGCCAGCGACACCGCCCGCCGCACCCGAATGTCGTTGAAGGGGGGGCGGTCGGTACGCATGTAGATGTGTCCCATATCCACCCGCAGGTATTTGGTTTGGGGGATGTCGGGACGGACTTTCGCTAAGGGGCGGGCCTCCTCTTCGGTGATGAAGCCCCGGTAGCCAACGGTGTCCACACGCCCCGCCCGCAAAAGGGCCAGGCGGGTGGCGGGGTCGGCCACCACCTCCCACACCACCTGCTCCAGATAGGGGGAGCCCTCCACGTAGAAGGCGGGGTTGTTCTTGTAGACCAGTTGGACACCGCGGGTGTAGGTCTCCAGGGTGAAGGGGCCGGTGCCGATGGTGGTCTCAACGGTGTTGAAGTCGCGGAAGGTGCCCCCCTCTTTGGGCAGGATATACATGAAGGAGGGGTCGGCCAGGTTGTGCAGGAGAGGGGCGTGGGGGGCCTTCAGGCGCAGGCGCAGGGTGGAGGCGTCCACTACCTCGATGGCGTCGATGGGTTCGGCGCGGTAACGGAAGATGGAGCGGGCGGCGAAGCGCTCCAAAGAGTACTTGACATCCTCGGCATCCAGAAGGCGGGCGTTGACGGGGGGTCTGTTGTGCCATCGGACGCCTTTACGCAGGTACAGGGTGAGGGTTTTACCGTCGGGGGAGAACTCCCAGCGCTCGGCCAAATCGGGGTAGATGGTGTAGTCGGCGGGGAACTTCTGTTCGTGGGGGTAGGGGAAGCGCAGGAGGCCGTTGTAGACATAACTCCCGTGGGCTTGGGTGGGGGAACTGATGAAGGCGTGGATGTCCAGGCTGGGGGGTTCGGGGGCGGCGTAGCGGAAGGTGCCTCCGTAGCGGGGGCGGGCTATCGGCGCGGGTGTGGGGATGGGGGTGGGTGTTGGGGTGGGCAGAAGGATGGGGGGCGTGGTGGGGGCAGCGTCAGGGGTGGTAGGCGCAGGCCCCTCGGGCACGGGGGCAACGGTGGGTGCCGAGACAGGGGCGGGCGGGACACCAGGGGTGGCGGTGGGTGTCGGCGCTCCCGCCGGGCGACAGGCCAGAAGCGCCAGGGCCGCAAGGCTCACGAGCACTCCGACAAGGCGCACGATAGTCCCCCACCCTTAGTCCGTGAGACCCCGCAACAGAGGTTGTTCCAAACTTCACGATTACTATAGTCCCCCCTGCCCCGTTTGTCAAGGGGGCTTGCCCGAGGCGCGCGTGCTGGGGGCGTTGTGGGCAAAGGGCTGGGTTGGGCGTTCGGGTATAATATATGGCAACGCTGGAACGGTGTCGTTGAGGGCGTATGGACAACCAGACCTCTTTGCCCCCGAAACTGGAGCACCTCTTGCGCCTGCAGGCCCAGGCCCGCTTAGGCGGGGGGGAAAAGCGCATTCAGCAACAGCACGGCAAGGGTAAACTCACCGCTCGGGAGCGCATCGCCCTGTTTCTGGACGAGGGGAGTTTCCACGAACTGGACATGTTCGTCACCCACCGCACCTCCGAGTTCGGCTTGGCAGAGCAGAAGGTGCTGGGGGATGCGGTGGTAACGGGCTGGGGGACGGTGGACGGGCGCACGGTGTTTGTGTATGCCCAGGACTTTACAGTGCTGGGAGGCTCCCTGTCGGAGGCGGTGGCCGAGAAGATCTGCAAGATTATGGACTTGGCTATGAAGGTGGGAGCTCCCGTGGTGGGGATGTGCGACTCGGGCGGGGCACGTATTCAAGAGGGGGTGCTGAGCTTGGCGGGGTATGGGGAGATCTTCAAACGCAATGTGCTGGCCAGTGGGGTTATTCCCCAGATTTCGGTTATCTTGGGCCCGAGCGCCGGGGGAGCCACCTACTCCCCCGCCCTCACCGACTTCGTGTTCATGGTGCGGGGCATCGGGCAGATGTATATCACCGGCCCCGATGTCATCAAGGCGGTAACGGGGGAGGAGGTGACCCACGAAGAGCTGGGGGGTGCCCACGTCCATACCACCAAGAGCGGGGTGGCTCACTTCGCCTTTGACACGGAGCAGGAGTGTTTACAGCAGGTGCGTCGTCTCCTCTCTTTTCTCCCCAGTAACAACACGGAGGACCCTCCTATCCTGGATACGGGCGACCCTCCTGACCGGCGGGACGAGGCTCTGCGGGTGCTGGTGCCCGAGAACCCGATGAAGTCCTACGATGTGAAGGAGGTGATACGGCGGGTGGTGGACCAGGGGGATTTTCTGGAGGTGCACGAGCGGTGGGCACCCAATATCGTGGTCGGGTTTGCGCGCCTGGCGGGGCGCGCCGTGGGGGTAGTGGCCCAACAGCCCCAGCACCTGGCGGGCGTGCTGGACATTGATGCCTCGGTGAAAGCGGCCCGCTTCGTGCGCTTCTGCGATTGCTTCAACATCCCGTTAGTCACTTTCGTGGATGTGCCGGGCTTCATGCCGGGCGTGCACCAGGAGCACGGGGGCATCATCCGCCACGGGGCCAAGCTCATCTACGCCTACACGGAGGCGACGGTGCCCAAAGTGAGTGTGCTGTTGCGCAAGGCGTATGGGGGGGCCTATCTGGTGATGAGCAGCAAGCACCTGCGGGGCGACATCAACTACGCCTGGCCGACAGGAGAGGTGGCGGTGATGGGGCCGGAGGGGGCGGTGAACATCCTCTATCGGGAGCACCTGGCAAAACACCCCGATCCGGAGGGGGAGCGGGCGCGCCTCATTCAGGACTACAAGGAGCGTTTCGCTAACCCCTATGTGGCCGCCAGCCGGGGGTTCCTGGACGATGTGATAGACCCTGCCGAGACACGCCCCAAAATCATCCGCGCCCTGGCGATGCTGGCCAACAAACGGGATACCCTTCCTCCCAAGAAGCACGGCAACATCCCCCTATAGGTGTCTGGACCGTGTCTGTGCCGTCGGTGTGGCGACAGGTGCCCTGGCAGGCCCGAGGCATGCGCCTCTTCCGGCGGGGGGTCTCCTCTCTGTATCCCCACATCCCCGGCCACCTGCACACCTTACCCCTGCCCCCCCGACCACCCGCAGTGCGGGAGAACCGTCTGGTGGCACCGATGCCGGGGGTTGTGACCCGCTATCTGGTGGAGGAGGGGCAGCGGGTGCAGGAGGGGCAAGTGGTGGCCTATTTGGAGGCCATGAAAATGGAGAACGCCCTCACGGCCCCGTGCGGGGGTGTGGTGCGCCTGCAGGGCCGCCCCGGCCAGAAGGTCCAGAGGGGGGAGGTCTTGGCTATAATAGAGTGAAGCCTTGTCGCCAGGGGAGCGCCAGGGAGGGTGCTCCCCCCTTTTATGGGGGCAGGCCTATAGGTATACTCTATCAGGGGTTTTGGGGTATTCTATGGGGCAGACAGACAGAGGGGGAGGCACACGGAGCGTCAGGAGCAACGGAGGGAGCATATGACCTACAGGGTAACCCTTATCCCAGGGGACGGCATAGGGCCGGAGGTAACCCAGGCGGCGGTGCGGGTGCTGGAGGCTTCGGGGGTGCAGATTGAGTGGGAAGTGCAGGAGGCGGGCGAGGAGGTGATGGCCAAATACGGCACCCCCCTCCCCCAGGGCGTGCTGGAGTCCATTCGGCGCAATAAGGTGGCCCTGAAGGGGCCTATCACCACCCCGGTGGGCACGGGCTTTCGCTCGGTCAATGTGGCCATCCGCAAGGAACTGGACCTGTATGCCTGTGTGCGTCCCGCCAAGTCCTACCCGGGCGTGCGCAGTAAGTACGAGAACATTGACCTGGTGGTCATTCGGGAGAATACGGAGGATCTCTACGCCGGCGTGGAGTTCGCCAAGGGGGGGCCCTATACCAAAGACCTCATTGACCTGATTTACCGCAGTGGGCAAAAGGTGTTGGACCCCGAGCACGCGGGCTTCTCCATCAAGTCCATCTCCGAGTTCGGCACACGGCGCATCGTGAAGTTCGCCTTTGACTACGCCCGCCAGAATAACCGCAAGAAGGTTACGGCGGTTACCAAAGCCAACATCTTGAAGTTCACCGATGGTCTGTTCTTTGAGGTGGCGCGCCAGGTGGCCAAGAACTATCCCGATATCCAGTATGAGGAGCGCCTGGTGGATGCCACCTTTATGCAGTTGGTGATGCGTCCCGAGGAGTTTGATGTGCTGGTGCTCCCCAACCTGTATGGGGACATCTGCTCGGACCTGTGCGCCGGGCTCGTGGGGGGGTTAGGGGTCGCCCCCGGGGCCAACATTGGGGAGCACGGGGCGGTGTTTGAGGCGGTGCACGGCTCCGCCCCCCGCTATAAGGGGCTCAATAAGGTGAATCCCACGGCGATGATTCTCTCGGGCGTGCTGATGCTCCGCTACCTGGGGGAGAAGGAGGCGGCCGACCGGGTGGAGCGGGCTGTGGCTGAGGTCATCCGCGAGGGGAAGTATGTCACCTACGACTTCAAGCCCCACCGGGACGACCCCACCGCTGTGGGCACAGCCCAGATGGCGGACGCCATTATCCGCAAACTGCAGGAGGTGAAGACCCATGCGTAGGAAGATCACCGTGGTGGGGGCGGGGAATGTGGGAGCCAGCGTCGCCCAGCGCCTGTTCGACCGAGGCTATGCCGACATCGTGCTGGTGGACATCGTGGAGGGCCTGCCCCAGGGGAAGGCGTTAGACATCCTGGAATCGGGGCCGGTGGTGGGATCCGATGCCCGCTGCATCGGCACCAACGGGTACGAGGAGACGGCTAACTCGGATATCGTGATCATCACCTCGGGGGTGGCCCGCAAGCCCGGGATGAGCCGGGACGACCTGCTGTTCACCAATATGGACATCGTCGGGCATGTCACCCGCGAGACAGTGCGGCGTTCACCGAACGCCATCCTCATCGTCGTTACCAACCCTCTGGACGCCATGACCCAGCACGCCTTGGAGGTGTCAGGGTTGCCCCGGGAGCGGGTGATAGGCCAGTCGGGCATCCTGGATACGGCCCGCTTCCGCACCTTTTTGGCGATGGAGCTGGGGGTGTCGGTGCAGGATGTGCACGCCTATGTGTTGGGAGGGCACGGCGACACGATGGTGCCCCTGGTGGGGTATACCAATGTGGGCGGTAGCCCAGTGGAGCGCCTGCTCTCTCGGGAGCGCCTGGAGAAAATCGTCCAGCGCACTCGCGACGGGGGTGGGGAGATTGTGGCCCTCCTGAAGACGGGGAGCGCCTACTATGCCCCCAGCGCAGCGGTGGTGCAGATGGTGGACGCCATCGTCTACGACCGCAAGCAGGTGCTCCCCTGCTGTGTGTACCTGAACGGGGAGTATGGCATCAAGGGGTTGTGCGTGGGGGTGCCGGTGAAACTGGGGGCCAAGGGGGTGGAGCAGATCATTGAACTCCCCCTGCGTCCGGAGGAGGCAGCCGCCCTTCAGCGTTCGGCGGCTGCGGTGCGGGAACTGGTGGACAAGATGCACCAACGCCAGGCCAGGCCGGCTGCCACCTAGCGCCATCGGGGATCTCAGTGTGCCAGGAGGGGGGAATCCCCCCTCCTTGTGTTTTGGGCGGCACCCCATGCAGGGGTTGTCCCCACGCGCCGTAGCATACAATAGACAAGTGGAGGCGCCGATGCACGGCCCCTTGTCGGACGAGGCCATCCGAGTAGAGGGCCTGGTGAAGCGGTACGGCACGCTGGTGGCCGTGAACGAGGTTTCCTTTACGGTGCGCAAAGGGGAGATCTTCGGCGTTCTCGGCCCCAACGGCGCGGGGAAGACCACCCTCCTTGAGACCATTGAGGGCCTGCTCACCCCCGATGCGGGGCGCACCCTGGTGTTGGGCATGGACACCCATCAGGAGCCCCATAAGGTGAAGGAGCGGATTGGGGTACACCTGCAGGCCTCGGCCTATTTTGAGTTCCTCACTCTAAAGGAGATTTTGCACCTGTTCGGGCGTTTGTATCGGCGGCGTCTCCCCCCGATGGAGTTGCTGCGGATGGTGGGGCTGGAGGAGAAGGCCAACAGCACGGTGGCCAAACTGTCGGGCGGGCAGAAACAGCGGTTCGCCATCGCCGCCGCTCTGGTCAACGACCCCGAGGTGCTGTTTTTGGACGAGCCCACCACGGGCCTGGATCCTCAAGCCCGCCGCAGTCTGTGGGAGTTTATTCAACAGGTGCACCGCCAGGGGCGGACGGTGGTGCTCACCACCCACTATATGGAGGAGGCCCAGTTCCTCTGCCAACGGGTGGCCATTATGGACCGGGGGACAATTGTGGCCTTGGATACTCCGATGGGCTTGGTGCGGCGTTTAGAGCAACCCTATGTGGTGAAGGTGGTCAGTTCACGCCCGTTGGCGGTGGAGGTGCTGGGGCGATTGGATGGGGTGAAAGGGCAGGTGGTGCACCAGAACGGCACCTATCACCTGCGATCGGCCGATGCTACCCGCACGTTGCGGGACTTGCTGGCGTGGGCACAGGCTCACGCGGTGCCTTTGGAGCACCTGGAGGTGACGTCGGCCACCTTGGAGGATGTGTTCCTCGCCTTGACGGGGAGGCGGTTGCAGGACTAGGAGGTGGACGGTGCTGTGGCCCTTGGTAGTGGCCAACCTGAAGATGCTCCTACGCGACCGCGTGGCCCTGTTCTGGGCTTTGCTGTTCCCGGTCGTCTTTGTGGTGGGCTTTGGCTTCTTCCGGTTCGGGGAACCGCCCACCAGCACGGTGGCGGTGGTGGACCACGCCCAGAACGGGGCATCCCAGGGTTTTCTGGCGGCGCTGGGGGCCAATCCGGTGCTGAAGTTGGAGCCTTACCCCGATGAGGAGCGGGCGCGCACCGCCCTGACGCAGGGGGATGTGCGCTATGCGCTTATCCTGCCGCCGGAGTTCGGGCGGGGGGGCGAAGCGTCCACGGTTACCATGTTGTACGACCGCGCCCAAGTCACGGCCCCACTGGTGGTGGGGGTGGTGCAACGCTATGTGGATGAGATGAACTTACACCTCATCGGGGCGCAGCGGGTGCTGTCTTTGCAGGCTGAGCCTGTTCAATCGCGCCGTCTGCGCTACTTTGACTTCGTGCTGCCGGGCTTGGTGGGAATGGCGGTGATGCAGTTCTCAATCATTGGGATGGCGGTGGGGCTGGCGGAGGCAAGGGAACTGAAACTGTTGAAGCGGTTGCAGACCACACCCCTGTCGGTGGGGACTTTCTTTTTGGCCCGCGTGCTGGCCAATATGGTCTTGGCAGGGGTGCAGGCGGGGTTGCTCCTAGCGGTCGGGGTTTTGGCTTTTGACGCCTATATTGTCCCGCGCGGGCTGGTGTGGGGCATTCCTTTGATCATGGTGAGCAATATGATCTTCCTCAACTTGGGGTTTGTGGCGGGGGCTGTCTCCAAGACAGTGAACGCCGCCAGCGGGTTGGGCAACGCCATCGCCATGCCTATGATGATCTTCTCGGGGGTATTTTTTGACACGGCAGGTTTGCCCCGTGTGTTGGCGGTGATGGCCCAATACTTGCCCCTGACGCCCCTTATTGACTCCCTGCGGGGGATGCTGTTAGAGGCCAAGCCCCTGTGGGCCTATCCCGTGGATTTGGCTATCCTGGGGGGCTGGATGGTGGTGAGCGCTGTGCTGGCTGTCCGCTTGTTCCGTTTTACCTAAGGCAGGGCGAACAGGGCCTGCACCGTAACGGTTACCGTCAGTTCCCCGGGGCTGATAGGTGTGGGTGTCTCGGGGGCCGTCGCCGCCCGCATCGCCTCCAGCGGGGCGAGGGGCACACCGCCCCCCGCTTCACTCAAAGAGATCAGCTTACCCAAACTGATGCCGGCGGCCGAGGCCATCTGGCGGGCTTTGTCTAAAGCGTCTTTGACAGCCGCCTCCCGTGCCTGGGCCAGGGCGCGCCGGTGCTCCCCATCCTCCACTCCGAAGGCGATGCCCTGCACCCGTACCAGGTTCCCCCCCGCTGCCACGGCATCGTCTATCACCGTGCCGATGCGGTCCAGGGCGCGCACTTTCACGCTTACCAGGTTGCTCACCTGGTAGCCGATGAGCACCTGCTCCCCTTGCCGTTCGCCGCCGGGGAGGACGCGCTCCCGGTAGGTGTAAAGAGGCTGAATGGTGAAGTAGCGGGTTTGGATATCCCGCTCGGCGATGCCGTTGGCCTTGAGGGCGTCCAGGATGCGCCTCAAGGCGCGGGCGGCTTCGTCGCGGGCGGCGCTCACGGTGTCGGCGCGGGCCTCTACTCCCAGGGAGAGGTGGGCCACAGTGGGGGTAAGGGTAAGCCGTCCCTCGCCCGTTACCCAGAGGCCGGCGGGCTGGGAGGGCTGCACCACCAGGGAGGCACCGGTGGCCGGGAGTGCAGGTGGGGCACCCGGGGCAGTGCTGGCAGGGGGACTGGCGGGACGGGTGCACCCGACTAAAACCCATACGGTAAGGGCCAAAGCGAAAGCCAAAGCGTATCGGCGCATGGGCCACCTCCACCAGGGGCTCCACAGGATACTACACTGCGCAGCAGTGAAAGGTTCCCAAGAGGGAAACTAGGCCATCCGGCGCACCAGGCGTGCCAGGGCCAGCATCAGGAGCAAGACGCCAGTCACCACGCCTTCCACAAGGCCCCAGGCCAGAAGGGGACGGGGGGTCGGCTTGGGCAGAGCCTCGCCGATAGGTGTAGGAGAGGGGGACGGGGGTGGGACCGCCTCTTTGGGGATGTCGGGGGCAAGGATGAGCACGCTTTGACCGGGCTGAGTAGCCGAGGCAGCAGGGGGAGGCAGGGGAGTGCCCTGACGAGCCTGGAAGCCGAGGGAGAGATCCGTGGCCACCAGAACCATCAGGAGCAGACCCATAGCCACCGCGCTGGGAACGAGCAGGTGGGGGACGGCCAAGCGCGGGGCAGGATGCGGTGCAGGTGGGGCGATGCGAATGGGGGAGGACGGTTGCTCTTGGGGAAGGGTCTGGAGCCACTGACGCACCTGGCGCAAGTCCTCCACCATCCGACGGCACTCCGCACACACCTCCAGGTGCCTTTCTATGCGTAGACGCTCCCCTTTGCTCACCTGGTCGTCCAGGAAGCAGGAGAGCATTTCTGGGCTGGGATGCGCCCCACGACGCCGTCCCCACAGCCACATATAGGTCACACCCCCTCTGCTAAGGAGAACGGAGGGAGGTGGGGAGAAGTTCCTTTTTGCTCAGCAGGAAGGTGCGCATAGCCAGGCGGGCGCGGCTGAGGCGAGATTTGACGGTGCCGATGGGGACGCCCATCACCTGTGCCGCCTCCTCGTAGGAGAGGCCCTGCACATCCACCAGGAGGATGGCGAGGCGCTGGTCAGGGGGGAGGGCCTTCAGACCCTGGGCGATGGCCTCCCGCAGTTCCCGGCGCAAGGCGTAGTCTTCGGGGGCCTCATCGTTACTGGGGAACGGTGTGGTGGGGTCCTCCTCGGCCATGCCCTCCAGGGAGAGGGTCTTCCGCCGATAACCGGAGCGTAGGTGGTCGCGGCAGGCATTGACAGCAATGCGCAACAGCCAGGCGCGAAAGTTCCCCTCGTGGAAGGAGTGAATGTTCTGATAGGCAGAGAGGAAGGTCTCCTGGGTGGCGTCTTCGGCGGCGGCCCGGTCGCCCAGCATGCGGTAGGCCAGGGTGAACACCTGCCCCTGGTAGCGGACCACTAGGCGGTTGAAGGCCTCGGAATCCCCTTGCTTGCTCTGGGCGATGAGCAGGGCGTCGTCCACACTCCACCCCTAACCTTATATCATACCCCCGATGAAGGCTCTGATAGTATAAGGACAGGAGGCGCAGTGCGGCGTTGGCTGGTGCTGGGGGTGGTGCTCCTTGTCGTCATAGGTGTCGGGTGGAGCCCGCCGGGGCGCACCTCCCTGAAGACCGCTCTGTTCGTAACCCAAATCCTGCCTCAACTGCCGGTGCAGCCCCAGAAGTGGTTCGCCCCCGAGCCCCGGGTGCGGGAGGTGCGCTTTCCCACCCCCCGTGGGGAGGCGATTGCAGACCTGTATGAGCCGTCCCGCTCTGGCCGGAGGGGAGCGGTCGTCCTTTTTTTGGGGGTCAACCCGGCGGGACGGGACGATCCGCGGGTGGTGAACCTGGGGAAAGCCCTGGCCCGTGCAGGCATTGTAACCCTTATCCCCTGGTCCGAGCCGATGACCCAGAACCGCATTGATCCTGCGGAGGTGGAGATGCTGGTGGGGGCGTATCAGTATTTGGTGGGGTTGCCCGGTGTGGACGCCCGGCGGGTGGGGATGGGGGGGTTTTGCGTGGGGGCGTCGTTTGCCTTGATGGCCGCTGCCGACCCCCGCATCCGCGACCAGGTGGCCTTTGTAAACGCCCTGAGCGTGTACTTTGATGCCCGCGACCTGGTGGTGCAAATCGCCTCCCGCACCCGTTTCTGGAATGGCCTGCAGGAGCCTTGGGAGCCGGACCCCCTCACACGGGAGGTGTTCGAGGGGCACTTGGTGGCCTCCCTGCCCCCAGAGGAGGGGGAGTTGGTGCAACGCGCCCTGGCTGGCGATGCCACGGCGCGGGAAAGCCTTTCCCCCGAGGGGCGGGCCGTCCTGGGCCTGCTGGAAGGCGCCACACTGGAGGAGGCCCGCGTGCTGCTGTCCCACCTGCCGGCGGAGGGCCAGGAGTTTCTGCGGCGCATCTCCCCTTCCCAGTATCTGGACGGGCTGCGGGCGCCCGTGCTCATTATGCAGGACCGAGAGGATGCCCTGGTCCCGGCGTCAGAGGCGCGCCGCCTGGCCCAAGCCTTGCGGGGGAAGGTGCCCGTGCGCTATACCGAGTTCACCCTGTTTCGCCATGTGGACCCGGCACGCCCTGTCAGCCCCTTCGTTTTTGTGAGGGAGGTGGGGAAACTGTTCCGCCACCTCTACGCCATTATGAGCCTGGCGGGGTAGGCGATTCCCCCTCCCAGTCCTGCAGGACACGGCTGATGTAGGTTTTCTCCTCCTCGGTGAGGGGGGGTAAGGCGGAGGCTGCCATGTTCTCCCGCACCTGCTCGGGCGTCTTGGCCCCCGGGATGACCACCGAGATGGCAGGATTGTCCAGGACGAAGCGGATGGCCAGGTGGGCTAGGCTCCTCTGGGGAGAGGTGAGGGGGCGCAACGCCTCCGCCGCCCGCACCAGGCGGCGTATGTAGGCCCGTGGCCACAGGTGACGGATGTCCCCCGGGGGGAAGGTGGCATCCTCGGTGTATTTACCTGTCAGGAAGCCGTTGTGGAGGGGCTCCCGGGCGATGATGCCCACGCCCTGCTGGTGGGCCAAAGGGAAGAGGTCTACTGCCATCTCCTGGCGCAGGAGGTTGTAGACGGCTTGCAGAGCGGCGGGACGACCCGTCCGCAGGGCAGCCATCCCCTCCTGGGGGGCGTGGATGGAGACGCCGTAAAAACGTATTTTGCCCTCTTTCTGCAGGTCCTCCAAGACGGCGAAGAAACCGGGGTGAAAAAGGAAGGGGAGGGGGGGGTTGTGGAGTTGGTAGAGATCTATCACGTCGCGGCGGAGGCGGCGCAAGCTCTGCTCGCAGGCGAAGCGGATGTAGCGGGGGGAGAAGTCCATAACTACGCCGTGGGGGCGGTAGAAGTTGCCCCCCACCTTGGTCGCCACCACCACATCGGGGCGATTGCCCACTACCTCTCCCACCAGTTCCTCGCTGTGGCCGTGGCCGTAGACATCGGCGGTGTCGAAGAAGGTGCACCCCAAGTCCAGGGCCTCCTGGAGGGCGCGTCGGGAGACGGCGTCATCGGTGGGGCCGTAGCTGTTGCCGTAGAGGTTGCCGCCGATGGCCCAGGCTCCGAAGCCCACCTCCGACACCAAAAGGCCTGTGGTGCCTAGCGGGCGTGTGCGCATACGCAACCTCATCACCCGTGCTGTGGGGAGGGGGCGTATGGTATCTTACCCCTAGGGCTTAGGGGGAGGGAGCCGATGAACTTCTGGATGATCACCCTCACTCCCCAAGAGTATGAGGACTTGCGGGGGCGGAAGTTCGCCAGCCTTTACCTGCACCCCCGGCACAAGCGCAAGGCCGATCGCATGGCCGTGGGGGATCGGGTGTTGCTCTTTGTGAAGAAAAAGCAGGTGTTCGCGGGCACCGCCACCGTGGCCGGGCCTGCCCAAGCCGAGGGGAGCCCCCCCCAGCGCTTGGTGGTTCCCTTGCAGCCAGTTTTGGTGCCGGAGGAGGTCCCAGCGGTGGATGCCCGCCTGCTGGCCCCCAGCCTGGAATACGTGAAGCGGTGGCGTCCCGAGGATTGGCCCTTGGCTTTTGTGGAGCAGATGCACTTGCTCTCCCGGCGGGATTTTGAGGTGGTGGAAACGGAGCTGCGTCGGGCCACACGGGGGCGGAGGGTACCCCCCTCTCCCCATCACGCCCCTTCGGGCACATAGACCAGTTTGCCGATAACCTGGTCTTTTTCCATCATCTCCTGACCGCGGGGCACCTCCCGCAGGGGGAGGATGTGGTGGATGACGGGGCGGATTTTGCCCGCCTCTACCCACCGCAGGGCTTGCAGCAGTTCGGCCTTATTCCCCATATGGGAGCCGAGGAAGTTCAGTTGCTTGTTCCATAGGAAGCGCAGGTCGGTGGTGGCTTCAAAGCCCGAGGTGGCCCCACAGGTTACCAGGGTGCCTCCCCACCGCAGGGCGCGGACGCTGGTGGGAAAAGTGGCCTGTCCCACATGCTCAAAGACGATGTCCACACCCCGACGGTTGGTGATGCGTCGCACCTCCTCGTAGACATCCTGTTTGGCGCGATTGATGACGAACTCGGCACCCAGGTCGGCCACTTTGCGGGCCTTCTCTTCACTGCTCACCACGGCGATGGGGCGTGCCCCGAATAGGCGACAGATTTGGATGGCCATGACCCCCAACCCGCCCGCCCCTCCCCATATAAGGACGAAGTCGCCCGGCTGCACCCGTGCCCGGCTCACCAGCATGCGCCAGGCGGTCATGAGCACCAGAGGCAGGGAGGCGGCTTCAGCGAAAGAGAGGGCTTTCGGTTTGGGGATGATGTTGACGGCGGGCAGTTTGGCATACTGGGCGTGGCCCCCGTCGTTGGGGCCGGTCTGGAAGCCCCAGATCTTGAAATCCCGACAGAAGAACTCCTGCCCGCCTGTGCACATCTCGCAGGTGCGGCACGCCAGGGAGGGGTGCACCAGCACCTCGTCGCCCACTTTGATGCCTGTCACGGCGCTCCCCACCTCCACCACCACCCCCGCCGCATCGGAGCCCGAGACATGGGGCAGGATGATCTGCATCCCTGGCAAGCCACGGCGCGCCCAAATGTCGGTGTAGTTGGCGGCTGCCGCTTTCACGTGTATGACCACTTCGTTGGGCCCAGGTTTGGGGTCGGGGATGTCCTTATACTGCAGAACTTCGGGGCCCCCGTGCCGTTCAAAGACAACTGCCTTCATCTGTCCCCCTTTGGGCTTGGGTGGGCGTAGCGTTTTTTATGATACGGGACTCGCCAGGTGTGGGCAACACTGCGTCGCTATCATGGGGGCGAGGGTGTATGCGGTTGCCTCCCCTTGTGCAGGCCATTTTCCTGGAGCGCCTGAACCGTTTTGCGGGACGGGTGCTGGTAGACGGCTCCCCTGCTTTGGTGCATATAGCCAACTCGGGGCGGATGTGGGAACTCCTACAGCGGGGGCGGGTGTGCTGGGTAACGCCCCGTGTAGGGGCAGTGCGCAAGACAGTGTATGACCTGGTGCTGGTGGATGTGGGGCATACTTTGGCATCGGCGGATGCGCGCTTGCCCTCCGCCCTGCTGGCAGAGGCGATTGGGGAAAGGCGTGTGCCCGCGTTCCAGGGGTGGCGCCTGCGGGGGCGGGAGGTGCCCTTCGGCCATAGCCGATTGGACCTGCTCCTGGAACGGGACGGACGCCTGTGCTGGGTGGAGGCCAAGTCGGTCACGCTGGTGGAGGAGGGTGTGGGCCTGTTCCCCGATGCGCCCACCAGCCGCGGCCAACGCCATATGGCCAGCCTGGTAGAGGCGGTGGGCCAGGGGCATCGGGCGTGTGTGGTGTTTGTTGTCCAACGGGAGGATGCCCACGCCTTCGCCCCCAACGACCCCGCAGACCCGGCTTTTGGGGAGGCGTTGCGCTCCGCCTTAGCCCAGGGGGTGGAGGCCTACGCTTATCGGTGTCGTGTCGGGTTGGACGAGGTGCGTTTGGATACACCCCTGCCGGTGTGGACACGCTATCCCGCAGAGGGGCACCGTGGGCACTGATACGCTGCGCCGGCTAGTAGAGGAGGTTTACCAGCGCCTCTACCGTGCCTATGGCCCCCAAGGGTGGTGGCCAGGGGACGGGGCCTTGGAGGTGTGCATCGGGGCCATTCTGACCCAGGCTGCAGCGTGGAGGAATGTAGAGCGTGCCTTGGGCAACCTGAAACGGGTGGGGGCGTTGTCACCGGCGGCCCTGCGGGCCCTCCCTTTGGAGGAGTTGGCTCGGTTGGTGCGCCCCTCGGGGTATTTCACGGTGAAGGCCCGCAAGGTGAAGGCCTTCGTGGAGCACCTGGCCCGCTACAACGACGACCTGGAGGCTTTCTTCGCCCAGGATACTCAAGCCCTACGGGCGGAACTGCTGGGGATCTACGGCATCGGGGAGGAGACGGCCGACGACATCCTGCTGTATGCGGCGGGGAAGCCCGTGTTCGTGGTGGACGCCTATACCATCCGCATCTTCCAGCGCTTGGGGGTGGTGGGGGAGCGAGCGCGCTACGGGGAGGTACAACGCCTGTTTATGGAGCATATGCCTGCCGATGTGGTTACCTTCCAGGAGTACCATGCCCTTCTGGTGCGCTTGGGCAAGGAGGTATGCCGGAAGCGTGCCCCCCGCTGTGGGGTGTGCCCCCTGCTGGATCTGTGCCCCACGGGGCGTCGTTCCCTGGCGTCGGTTACTCCTGTATCTCTTCAATCGGGTCGCCCACCTGGATGATGCCGGTGGTCAGGATGTCGGCACGCAGGCCGGCCTTGTGCACCAGCGGCTCCAGGATGGGTTTGCCGGTGAGGCCCTCCAGATATGCGCAGGGCTCGCACAGGCGCATGCCGACGCACACGACGGGGCCGATGCGGAAGCGCTTGCCCACCAGGGGGGCCAAGGCTATGCCCCGAGTGGTGATGTTGCGGCGGTGTTCGGTGGGCAAGAGGCGAATGCCCCGCTCCTGCCACAGGGCGTCCAGCACCTCGGCCTCTATAAGGGTGAGTTGGCGGCCGGTGCCGGGGGTGGAGGAGTAATACCCCTTGCCCAGGGCATAGCGGTCGCCCTCCAGCCCCAGGCCGGCGATGGCGCGGACGCGCTCAACCGGCAGCATGGGCTGGCCCGGCCCCGTGGCGATGCAGATGGTCTCAACTCGTCCCGATGGCATAACCCGACCCTACGAAGTCACCACATCGGGAGCCAACTCTGTGCCGATGTGGCCCTCGGCGATGAGTTGCTGGTATTCGGCGTCGCTGAACTTGAGGAGGGTCTTGTAGACATACTCGTTGTCCTGGCCCAGGCGCACAGGGCCCCGACGGATGGTGGGGGGTGTGGCGGACATGGTGAAGGGCGCGCCGGGGTAGAGGTGCTCGCCACAGTCCTCTTGGGAGGCTTTCTTGAAGAAGCCCCGGGCCTGCAGGTGGGGGTCGTTATAGGCGTCCCGCTGGTCCATCACGGGGCCGGCGGGTACTCCTGCCCGCTGGAGCAGGTGGAACACCTCATAGGGGGTGTGGAGGCTAGTCCAGGATTCAATGAGTTTGTCCAGGTCGTCGTGGTGCTTGTAGCGGCTGATGGCGTCGGCGAAGCGGGGGTCGGTGGCCCATTCGGGATGGCCAGTGGCCTGGCAGAACTTGACGAACTGGTCATCGTTAAAGATGGTGATGGCGCACCAGCGGTCCTCGCCCTTACAGCGGTAGACGCCCTGGATAGCCCAGGGATGGCGGTTGCCCAAGGTGCGCTGGACGCGCCCGTTCATGGTGTAGTCCAGGATGGCTTGCCCCAGGTAGGGCATAAAGTTTTCAATCTGGGAGAGTTCCACCAACTGACCCTTACCTGTGCGCTGACGGTAGTGTAAAGCGGCCAGCACGGCGAAGGCAGCTCCCGCCCCGGAGGCGGCGTCGGCGGCGTAGACGGGGGTAACGGCGGTGGGGTCCATGTCGGGATAGCCCCGCAGGGTGTTGTGGCCCGCCACACCCTCATTCATGGAGCCCAGTAGGCGGTAGTTAGCGTACTTCCCGGTATTGCCCAGGGCGGGCATCCGCACGAAGATGATGTCGGGCTTGATGGAGCGCAGCCAGTCATAGGTAATGCCCATTTTATCCATGGTTTCGGTGACGTTGTTCTCTATGACCACATCGGAGATCTTGACCAGGCGGGCGAGGATCTCCTTGCCTTTGGGCACCCGCAGGTCTACGGTCATGCTGAGTTTGTTGGAGGCGTGGGAGTTGAACATAGGTGAGCGGTTCCAGGGGCGCTGGCCGGGGTCGCGGTTGGGCATGCCCCAGATCCACGGGGGCTGCCCCCGCTGCACGACGGCTTTGGGGGGGCGGGGGAGAGGCCCCCGTGTGAGGGGCTGGAAGAACTTGATGGACTCCACACGGATGACCTCCGCACCCAGGTGGGCCAACAGGAAGCAGGCGTAGGGGCCTGCCCACACTACGGTGATGTCCACGATGCGGATGCCTTCCAGGGGGAGACGGGGCATGGCGACCCTCCTTACCACAGGATTGGCCAGGCCTAGATCACATTCTGTTCCCGAAGTTTGACCAGGTCCTCTTTGCTGTAACCCAGCATTCCGCAGAGCACCTCCTCGTTGTGTTGCCCCAACAGGGGGGCCGGGCGGCGCAACTGCCAGGGGGTCTCGCTCATGATGAAGGGGCGGGCGGGCATTTTCACCTTGCCGGCCACGGGATGCTCTACCTCCACAAAGGCCCCCCGCTGATTGAACACGGGGTCGTTGACCACATCGGCCACGGTGTTGACAGGGGCAGAGAGGACGCGGTGGCGTTGGGCCAGTTCCCACAGTTCGGCCATCGTGTGCTCCATCAGCCAGGGGAAGAAGTGGCTCTCAAACTCCTCCTTGAGGGCGGGGTCTTGCTGGGCGGTGGGGGCATACCATTTGGGGTCGCGGAGCCAGTCGGGGTTGCCCAGCATCTCCACCGCCTGGCGGAAGCGTCCCAGCCCGCTCATGATCTCAAAGTAGCCGTCCTTACAGGGGTAGATGCCGATGGGATAGCCCGCTTGCCCCAGGGGGATGCGCCCACTGACTTCGCCCGTGTATTGGTAGGCCACCAGGGCTGGCATGCGCCGGTCTTGACTGCCCAGTTGGGTCTCCATGAGGGAGATGTCCACATGCTGGCCCAGGGACTGGTGACGGGCGGCGAACACGGCCCCCAGGGTGGCCAGGGCGGCGATGTTGCCGGCCAGGAACTGGCAAATGGTGCCGTACATCTTGACCGGCTCACGGAAGTCCAGGCCGGTGCTATACAGTTCCCCGCCCATGCCGTAAATGATGATCTCGGACGCCAGGTAGTCCCGGTACGGGCCGGTCTGCCCAAAGTTGGAGATGGAGGTGTAGACGAGGGTGGGCTTGTGGGCATGGAGGGTGGGGTAGTCCAAGCCGAACTTGGCCATCGTGCCCGGCCGAAAACTCTCCACAATGATGTCGGCCCATTCCACCAGTTGGCGGGCGATTTTCTTGCCGGCCTCGGTTTTGAGGTTGAGGGTGATGGAGCGCTTGTTGGTGTTCAGGAGGAGGAACAGACCGCTCTTCTCGGGGTGGGGGTCGTCGTTGGGGAAGGGGCCCCAGCGGCGGGCGGGATCCCCCCCATCGGGGCGTTCTACCTTGATGACATCGGCCCCAAAGTCGGCCAGGAGTTTGGTGCAGTAGGGGCCGGCGATGGCGTGGGTGAAGTCCAGCACTTTCACATCGGACAGGGCCATGTCCAGCATGGGGGCACCTCCCACCGTGTGCAGGGCTTTGGGCATATGGTAACCTTGCCTTTCTGTCGGCGCAAGGGGCCAAGATGGCGCTTCACAGCCTTTTATACGGTTTTCAGGGCTGCGAGCAGTTGGCGAAGGGCATTGTCGCCGGGGCCTGACGTCGTGGGAAGGGGGAGGGCGATGCGGGTGGCGTGCCCCGCGTACTTCTCCTTCAGGCGGGGGAAAATGCTGTCGTAAGTGCCCACCACGCAGAAGGCGTCTACCATCTGGTCGGTTATTAAGGAGGCAATCTCCTTCCATCGGCCCTGCAGGGTAAGGTCGTGGAGGCGGAGGGTAACATCCCCCCAGCCGTGTAAGTCCATGACGGCCTTGTAGGTGCGGGTGGAGGCGTAGAAGGCGATGCGCCGACGCGTAACCTCCAGGTTCTGCAACACCTCCTCTTCGGTAGCGCCCGTAACGATGAACCCCCCGCCGGAGATCTCCACATCTTTCAAAGACTTGCCAGCCTTGCGGGCTCCTGCTTCAATGGCGGGCAAGGCGACTTCAGCGATGTACTTCCAGGTCATGAAGCCGTGCAACAGGACGCCGTCGGCTACTTCGGCAGCTAGGCGCGCCATATAAGGGTTGACGGCGGCCAGGTAGACGGGGATGCGGGGGTGAGCGATGGGGCCAGGATTGAACTCGGGGGTCATGAGGGTGAAGGTGTAATGCTGGCCGCGGAAGTTGAGGGGAGTGCCGTTCTGCCAGCAGTCCCAGATGGCGCGCAGGGCCTGCACATATTCGCGAATACGGGGGCCGGGAGCACTCCACGCCACGCTGAAGCGCCGTTCGTTGTGGCCCTTGACCTGAGTGCCCAGCCCCAGTTCAAAGCGCCCCTGGGAGAAGGCCTGTAGGTTCCACGCCTCGTAGGCGACGACCATGGGCGAGCGGGGAAAGGCCACGGCAATAGCGGTGCCCACGCGGGCCTGCTGGGTATGTTCGGCCGCTAAAGTGGCGGTGAGGAAGGGATCAGTGGTCAGTTCGCTGAGGGTGACGCCGTCGTAGCCCAGGTGTTCGGCACGGCGGGCTTCGGCGGGCACCTCAGCCAAGGTGCGCCCGCGCAGGGGGGCGTAGACTTTCATGGCCTCACCTCCCGTAGTGCTGAAATCACTGTAGAGAATTGGGCGGGGGTGTCAAGGGGGCGGAAGGGGGGCAGGCTAGGGGGTGTCTTTGGGCTGTTGCCAGAGGGTGTAGAAGCCGGGCTCCTCGCCCAGAAGGGCCTTCTGCAGATACTGGCGCTCCAAACGGCGCAGGGTTTCGTGCTCCTGCTCCAGGAACCGCTGGAGGGCTTGGGCGGCTTGGGCTTGGAAGGAGGGCGGTGCCAGATGGTCTACCAACTCTCCCAGGGCCTCGGCGATGGTGCGTCCGCTCCGTGCCAAGGCCTGTCCCGCCACCAGGAACACCCCGATGCGCGGCAGGGATGGGCTTTCCGGGGGGATGTCCAGGCGGCGCAAAATGGCTTTCAACCCCGCCTCCCGCAGGATACCCTCGAGGCGCGTGGGCAGAACCATCAGGTGGGCCAAGGGGAAAGGCTCCTGCTCCCGAAGGGCTTCACTGAAGGCCCTCTCCACCTCTTGGTAGAAGGTGGTATCCAAAGCCTCCCGCCAGGGGATGAATAGCACACGGGGGGTGCCCGGCACCTCGGGGCGTGTGTCGGTTACGAGGAACTCCTCTAGATGGGGGAAGAGGTAGATGGAGACTTGGGGGTGTTCCTCCGACGCCATACGCCTCCTCTTCCTCACCTAATTGTAACGCAACGAGAGAGGATGTTTGGGGCAACGATGGCAGGAACGGGGGTTAGCCCTTGCCGCGCACCTGGGCCAGCAAGTCGCGGGCTGCTTCCACAGCCATCTGGGCGAAGGAGAGGGTGAAGAAGCGCACGCCCAAGCTGTGCCAGCGGCGCAGGGCCTCGAGGTCGCGGGGGCGTATGCCCCCCAAGCCCACCACCTTCCCCGCCCGCCGAGCACGGGTGACGATGTCTTCCACAGCCTGTTGGACTGTGGGATGGTCTGTCTTGCCCAGGTATCCCAATGACTGGGACAAATCGCCCGGGCCGATATGGACAGCGTCCAGCCCCGGCACCCTCAGGATGCTGTCCAGGTTCTGCCAGCCCTCTTTGTCCTCCACCATGCCCGAGACCAGCACCTCCCGGTTGGCGAAGGCGAAGGGGTTGGCATCTTGGATACCAATTGTCCAACGGGCGCCGATGTAGCCGGCGAAGCCCCGCTCCCCTTCGGGGGCGAAACGGGCGGCGCGCACTGCCTCCTGGGCGTCGTGTGCGGTGCGGATGTGGGGGACAATGATTCCCGCCGCTCCCCTGTCCAATGCCCGCAAGATGGCCTCGGGGTGGTTGGCGGGGACGCGCACCAGGGGGGTAACCCCCACCACCTCGGCGGCGCGGCACAGGTCCTCCAGAGATTCCGCGGTGATGGGGCCGTGCTCACAGTCCAGCATGACGAAGTCCAGGCCCGCCAGGCCCGCCAGTTCCACGATGGAGGGCGAGGGGGTCTGGATGATCCACCCGTAAACGGCTTGGTCTTGGAGGAGTTTGGCTTTTGTGGCGTTGGGGCGCACGGATGCTCCTTCGTAGAGGCTGTGTCTATTATATCCTTCCGGCGGAATCTCTGGCGGGCCACCGTATGGTGTAGATCATCGCACCGATGCGGATGTGCTTCAGGTCTGACTGACCTGAACTGCCGAGGGTTCCATCCGGCTGCAAATACTGGTGCCCCTTTACAACCCATTGACCATTGGGCTGGAGGTAACGTATCCTTTGGGAGCGCGTGCACCACGGCCCGTCCTGCTCTTCAGGCCGAAGCAAGGGGCGGTGTCTCGGATACGCATAGGCGTCAGGGCTCCCGCGCGGTGGCCCGCTAGCTAGTGGCCACATTGCGGCCCAGGCTCTCGAGCAGTGGCTTTTGACACAGGTACAGGGCATTCTGGACTCCCACGCCCCCGTGCTCATAGACCTCGCGAACAGGGTGGATGCCATCCTGATAGACTTGGCTGCAGGGGTTCTGGACGAAACGGCGTTCCGCCAAGCCTCCGCCGAGATGGTTTGACCGGGTAACGCGCCCATGGGCTAAGGGCACCCATCCCTTGTGTGGGGCAGTGGCTTGAGCTGCTATGGATGGGTTACCCCGCTACGATTTTCTCCTGGGCGAACTGGGGATAGGCGGGGGCCAGGCGCTCCCGCACCGTTGTGCGCAAGGCGCGGAGTTCTTGCTGGGTGGGCTCGGGGGTGGTGCGGAAGTCCGCAGCCAGTTCCAGAGGGAAGCCCGTGTTGGCCTGCACCTCCTCAACAGTGTGGCCAGGGTGGACGGATTCCAGTTCCCAGCCCGGCGGGTCTTTGCGGAAGCGGAGCACAGCCATCGGCGTTACGCATTTATACGGGCCGCCGGGGCGGTAGACGGTTGGGGGCGTGCTCCCCGCTCCCGAGATGAAATCCACCCGCTCCACGAAGGTGCGGCGGGTATGTTCGGTGCGGAACAGGATCACCCGCTTGGCCATGTAATACAGCATTCCTGAGCCGTAGGCCCCTGGCATGCGCACCCGCGGCTGGTAGTAGTCGCCGATAACGTGCAGATTGAAATTGCCAAAGCGGTCAATCTGGATGCCGCTGAGGAAGAAGAGGTCGAGTTTGCCCCGTTGGGCCAGGAAGTGAATCCCGCTGGCATCGGGGAAGGGGTTGAAACGGGGATCGGGGTGCTCCAAGATAATGATCCTGGCGCGGGGGGCGTAGATAGCCTGGGCCAAGAGAAGCCCCGCCGCCGGCAGAGGTGAGGCCATGCCCGTGGCACAGGTCTCTCCATCGCGCACCTCCCGGGCGATTACACAGGCCATCAGTTCCTCCACGGTATAGCGGGGTATGGGCATGGCTCCTCCCCTAGGCGGGCGTGCGGATGCCTACCAGAGCCTGATACTCCTCTTCGCTGCGCGGGCCCAGCACATAGCGCTCCAGGTACTCACCGACCTGGCCCTGTTTGGCCGCCTGGGCATAGGTGCGGATGTGAGCCATATCGGGCGGGTAGCGTCCCGGCATCCCTGTGGGGTGGGCGCCGAAGGGCAGATGCACCACGGCGGTGATGTAGATACCCGGGATGAAGGTTCCCTCGGCGTCCCGAGGCGACAAGGGTCCGTGCACCACCTCCTCGGCGGTAACGATGACAGCGTCAGCGGCGCGAGCCATAGGCACCGCCTCCTGCCGTCCCGGGACGATGCAGTTGCCCTCCTCGTCGGCAACCAAAGCGTGAAAGAGGGCCACCGAGGGGTTCAAAGCGGGGCAAACGACAATCTCCTCGCTCGGGTTGAAGGGATGGGGTATGACTTTCCAGTCGGTGCGGGCGCGCAGGAGGTCCGAGCCAAATAGCCCCCGCACGGGGACAAAGGGGACGCCCATGGCTCCAGCCTGGAGCATGGAGAGGATGACCCCTCAGGTGTTGTCCAGGACTGTGAGGGTGCCGGCCTTGACGGCCCGCTCGAAGTTGGGGGCAGTGCCCAGTTCCCCCAGGCGCATATGGCAGGTTTCGATCTGGGCCACAAGCCCCGCCCCGATGAGAAGGTCGCAGTTGATGCTCCCGCCCGTTACACCCAGCAGGCGCAGGGGGCGGGTTCCTTCGCGCACCAGGGCACGCACAAACCCCATGGGCTGGGCCAGGAACTCCCCTGGAAGGGTCAGGCCGATGAGGTCGTGGGGTTTGACCATACGGACGGCCTGGTCAAGGGTGGTAACCTTGCTGGGCATGGGGCACACCTCCCGCACCCCTGGGGGTGGTTCGCCCCTATCTTACCACAGGCATAGGGGAGATGTCTGCTTGAGGGGCGCTAGGGCGCAGCCTTACAGGTGAGGTGTTTCAGTGATTTGGTCGTCCTCTTCCCAGGCGCCCTTGCCGATCAGGGGCACGAAGCGACACGCCCCCAAAGTGCGCAGGGAGTAGCCCTCCCGTGTGCGAACGACCCGCATCAAATCCTGTTCGTAGCGTGAGCCGATGGGGATGACCATGCGGCCGCCGATGGCCAGTTGTTCCAGGAGCACCCGCGGCAAAGTGGGTGCTCCTGCGGTCACGAGGATGGCGTGGAAGGGGGCCTCCTCGGGGCAGCCGAGCACCTCCCCCGCCGGGCGCACCTCCACGCGGTTGCCATAGCCCAAGGCCTCCAGAATCGCCCGTGCTGAGTGCAAAAGGTGAGGAACCCGTTCCACTGTAATCACCTTGCCCCGCGGCACCAGTTCAGCCAGAACGGCAGCCTGGTAGCCACTTCCTGTGCCGATTTCCAGCACCTTGTCGGTGGGCTGCAAGTCCAGGGCGGAGGTCATCAGGCAGACGATAAAGGGTTGGGAGATAGTTTGGCCCCAGCCGATGGGCAGGGGTATGTCTTCATACGCCAAGTGGCGCAAGGCGGGGGGCACGAAACGCTCCCGGGGCACCCGCTCCATGGCCTGAATCACCCGTTCATCCAGCCCCTCGGCTTGGCGCTCCCGGCGTAATAAGGCGAAAAGGCGCTCCTTGGCCTCCTCCAGGTCGCCGGTGTGCTCCATGTGTCGTCCCCCTTCCTGCCCCGCCCAGTGGTGGTGCGGGAGAGGCCGTGGCGCTGCTTGGGGACGTTCTTCACGCCAGGGCGGACAGCCCGTGCAGAGGGAAGACCAGGCGCTTCACCTCTGCCACCGACGCTTCGGCATACCTGCGCACCAGACGGCGTTGGGTCTCGTCCAGGGGCTGGGGGTCATCCTGCAAACGCCGGATCCCGTAGCGTTCTTGGAAGGACGCCGGGATGGTATCGGGGAGGTCCATCCCCACCATCACGGCATACGCCCACGCCCATCCCCGCGCCACGGCGCTCAGATCATAGCCCCCGCCCCCAAAGGCGAGCCACCGCCCCCGAGCCAGCGCCTGCAAGTCGCGCACCACGGCAATGAACCCTTGCACGGTCATCTTCATGTGGGTAATGGGTGTGTCCCGATGGGTATCAATGCCCAGTTGGGTGGCCAGCACATCGGGGCAAAAGGCGTTAATGAGGGGGGGCACTACCTCCCGAAAGGCCCACAGATAGGTCTCATCGTCGGTATACGGGGCGAGGGGAACATTCACTGCATAGCCTCGCCCTTTGCCCACCCCGATTTCGTGGACAAAGCCCGTGCCGGGGAACAGGTACTCCCCGGATTCGTGCAGGGAGATGGTGAGCACCTGGTCGGTGTCATAGAAGGCGAACTGCACCCCATCCCCGTGGTGGGCGTCAATGTCGATGTAGGCCACCTTCAACCCCCTGCGAAGCAAGGACTGGATAGCAATAACGACGTCGTTGAAGATGCAGAAGCCCGAGGCGTAGTTGGGCATGGCGTGGTGCAGGCCCCCTGCGAAGTTTACCGCCGCCCCTACGCTCCCCTGGGCCACCAGGTCGGCGGCCACCAAGGAGGCTCCCACTGCCCAGGCGCTGGCCTCAAACATCCCGGGGAACACGGGGTTATCCCCCTCCTGGGAGAAGTTGTAGCGAAGGGGATTGATGCGGGTTTCACCACCACTGAGGCTTTGCACGGCCTCTACATAATCGGGGGTGTGGAACCACAGGAGCTCCTCTGGAGTGGCCATACGCGGGGGAACAAGGCGGGCGTGGGGATGCTGGAATACGCCGTAGGCTTCTAACAGTTCGTAGACCAGGCGCAGGCGGCGAGGCACGAGGGGGTGGTCCTGGCGCAGGACGTATTGGGTGAGGACAGGGGCATACACAAAGGCTGCGGTGCTCATAGACGCTCCTGAACAGGGGCTACGGAATGCAGGAGGGCGTGCAGGCGGTGTTCCATCTGACGCCAGTGGCTTCCTCGCCAATAGAGACGCCCACAGGAGGGGCACCGGCGGAACTCGCGCTGGGTGCGTTGCACATACGGGGGAGCGTGGGTGTGCACCTCCGCGGGGCTGGCGGCAACCAGGGGGGTGTTGCACCGGATGCACCGGGTAAAGGGACGAGGGGGGCCTAACCCTGGCCAGGTGAGAACCTCTTGTACCTGCTGGTCCAGATGCTCGCTGTGCACGAGCAGAACGCGCACGAGGCCCCGTCGCACAGGGGGGGCCTGGGGCAGATGACGGTCGCGGGTCAGCAGGATACGCCCTTGTGCGTGGGCCAGGGCCAGGAGATCCTGGTCGTGGATGTGGGGGGCGTTGAGGACATCGTAGCCCAGGGCCCGCAGCCACTTGGCCAAACGCCCCACATTGACATCCGCCAACAGAAGTGGGGACCCCCCCTCAACAAAAGCCCCGTTCATACCTCCGTCTGCCACCCCTCCACACCGATATGGAAGGTGATACCCAACGGCCCCAAGCGCTGGTGCACCTCACGGATCACTTCGTCCCTGACCCCGGGGTTGATGTGGGCGACGACCAGGCGCAGGGGCGTATCCCGTCGGCGCAGGAGGGCCTCCACCGCTTGGGCCATGGTGGAGGGGGTCAGGTGGCCTGCGGCCGTAGCCCGCCCCAGCAGGCGGTCGGGCATGGTGGTCTCGATGACCAGCAGGTCGGGGCGAGTGTGCTCCCAAGCGGTGGATACCTGGGGGCCGCAGTCGCCCGTGTAGAACACGACCTTGCCCTCGGGTGTGGTGAGCTCCCACCCCACGCTGGGGACACTGTGGGGCACGGGCACCGCTCGCACCTGGTAGCCCTGCAGGGAAAAGGGGTGCAGAGGTTCCACCGGCACCAGACGCACAAGGGGAGCCTCGGGTGAGGGACGGCGGGAGAAGTCCACGTAGAGGGTGCCGTCCAAGAGGTAGCGGCGTAGGTGCTCTAAGGTGTCGGGCAAACCATAGATGAACAGGGGAGCGCCCCGCTCCAGAATGTTGAGCCCCAGCAGAGGGATGTCGCGGATGTGGTCGTAGTGGCGGTGGGTCAGGAGGAGGGCCTGCAGGCGAGCCTGCTCGGGCAGGGTCAGGGCACCCGTCAAACCGCCTGCGTCTAGGGCCAGGGTGGTGTCCACCAAAATGGACATGGGGCGGTGGGGGCCAGCTTCGCTCTGATGGGCACCCAGGAAGCGGAGGCGCATGCTACACCCACTTGTTGAGACGGAACCACCACCACAAGACCACTCCCAGAAGGATGCCCGCCCCCGTGGTGATCCAAAAGGCCTGGGGGTGTTCGGCGATGGGCAACTGCAAGTTCATGCCGTAGAGGGTGCCAATGATGGTGATGGGAAGCAAAGCCGTGAAGATGACGGTGAGGATGCGCAGGGCGTCGTTGGTAAGTTGGTTGGAGAGGGTGAAAAGGGTCTCGTTGAGCCCTTGCGTTACCTCCCGCAGTTCCTCCAGTTCAGCCCAGATACGGCGGGTGTGGTCGGCCAAGTCGCCGAAGTAGACATCGGGGTCCACCTTCAAGAAGGGATATTCTCGCCGCTCCAACAGTTCCATCACTCCGATTTGGGGGCGAATGATGCGGCGAAAGGCGATAATATCCCGCCGGATATAGGACAGGCGCTCGGCCACTTGGCGGGTGCCTCGCTCGAACAGGTGCTCCTCCACCTCGTCCACCTGGTCCATAATCTTGCCCAGGATGGGGAAGCAGTAGTCCACCAACACATCCAAAATGCGATACAGCAGGTAGCCCGAGGAGCGGGCCATCAGTTCGTCCCGCACCGCTTCACTCTGCTGGCAGTCGGTGAACAGTTTCACCAGGGGTTTCAGTTCCCCCCGGTGGACGGTAACCACATAGTGGGCCCCGGCGAAGATGGCCACCTGGCTGGGCAGGGTGAGGCGCATCTGCTTGTTGAACAGGGGGAAGTGCACCACCAGGAAGATATGGTCGTCGAACTCGTCCACTTTGGGCAACTGGACCCGGGAGAGGCAGTCGTCCAGGGCGAGGGGGTGGAAGTTGAAGCGGGCGCGCAGGTATTCCATTTCGGCCATAGTTGGCCGTTCCACATTCAGCCAGGTGAGGCCCTTCCAGGTAATGGACTGGACCTCAACACGCGCCAGGCTCGTGGTGGTCAACGCATCCCCTCGCACAACCAGCTCTTATTGTAGCACCCACGGGCCAGGGGTATGGGAGCGGAGGCGGGGTCATCAGGATGTGCGCGGCAAGGGGGATGTGCTACACTGGCCCTGGGAGGGGAGCAGTGGAGAGCCTGATCGTGCATACCATGCCCCGCCTGACCCATCCGGTGCTGATCACGGCCTTTGCCGGTTGGCCGGATGCCCAGGAGGGTGCGACCTATGCCGTGCGCTACCTGGTGCGCCATTTGGGGGCCACGGCTTGCGCGAGTATTGACCCCGAGGAGTTCTACGACTTCCAACGGGTGCGCCCCGTCGTCTATTTGAACGAGCGGGGGGAGCGGGTCATCCATTGGCCCAGCAACGACTTCTACGCCTGGCAAGGGGAGGGTGCACCTTTCGGTCTCTTGCTGTTCGTGGGCATTGAACCCCACCTGCGGTGGAAGACCTTCACCCGCACCATTCTGAGCTTGGCGCACCAGGTGGGGGTGGAGCGGGTGGTGATGTTGGGAAGCCTTCTGGACGCTGTGCCCCACACGCGGGAGGTGCGCATCACCGGCACGGCCAATCGCCCCGACCTGCGCCGAACGCTGGAAAGGTTGGGGGTGTTCAGTTCCCGCTATCAAGGGCCGACCGGCATTGGCACCGCCCTCAGCGAGGCGTGCACTCAAGCCCACCTCCCCTTCTGCTCCTTGTGGGCCCATTCGCCCCACTACCTGCAGACCTCTCCCAATCCCAAGTCCAGCCTCGCCCTGCTAAGCCGTTTAGAGCGTCTGTTGGGAGTAACTTTCCCCCTGGGTGCCTTGCGGGGGATGGTTGTGGCCTTTGAGGCCGAGGTGGGCAAGGCCATCGCCGGCAACGCTGAGATGCTGGCTCACCTGCGGCGGCTGGAAGAGGCGCATGATTTGCTGGCGGAACGGCCCCCCGAACGCCAAGAGGAACTCCCCGCGCCGGAGGAGATGGTCAGGGAGTTGGAGGAGTTCCTGCGTCAGCAGGGGCGGGGCAACGGAGGGTCGGAATTGCCCGGTCGGGGCACACCGTCGGGAAGTGGGTCATAGCCCTCCTCCTGCACACGGGGGCTTGACACGGCGCGGTGTCTCTGCAAGGGGCGACGGGCTAACTGGGGGAGGGGGCGTTACCTTGCCCCAGCACCAGGCGGGCCTCAGCCCCCACGCCCAACTCCGCACAATCCAGGAAGGTGGAGTAAATCGCCTTGTCCACGGCGCGGCGAAGCCACGGTTCCTGGGCCAGGACGTCTCCCGCTTCCTGGCGCAGACGCACCAGGCGCATCAGGCGCTGGAGGAAGTAAGCCTGGAGGGGCGTATACGCGCGCACATGCCCTTGGGATACGAAGGGGGGGTGCCCGCCCACCGTCGGGCGCTGACCGGTGCTCCGAGATTGCTCCTGCATCGCCTCGCCACCTCCATCTTTGATTATATACCACACCCGTGTGCCCCCAAGTATAGGCCATTCCCCTTTCCCTTTTCTAGAGGCTGGCGGTCAAGTTTGGGTTGAGTTTTAGTTGAGAAATGGTCAAGAGAGGTTATCTGCTCCTGGGTGCTCTGGCCTTCTTGGTGTGGGTGAGTGGGGCGTGCCAGCGCAGTGAGGGGGACATCCCTTCGGCCCTGACGGTGGCAGCAGCGGCGGACCTGACCTTCGCCTTCCGCGAGATGGGGCAACGCTTTCAGGAGCAGACGGGCATCCCCGTTACCTTCACCTTTGGCTCCTCGGGGCAGTTGGCTCACCAGATTGAATACGGCGCCCCTGTGGATGTGTTCGCTTCAGCCGATATGGCTCTGGTGGAGGACCTGGTGCGCAAGGGCTTGGCCTATGCCGACACTCTCGCCCTCTATGCGCGGGGGCGCATCGGGGTGTGGGCTCGCCCTGATAGCCCCCTGGAGTTGGGGGGGCTGGAGGACTTGGCCCGCCCCGAAATCCGTCGCATCGCCATCGCTAACCCCCAGCATGCCCCCTATGGCGTGGCAGCCCGCCAGGCTCTCCAGAGCGTTGGCCTTTGGGATGCTCTGCGTCCCAAACTGGTGCTGGGGGAGAATGTGCGCCAAGCCCTCCAGTATGCCGAGACAGGCAATGCGGATGTGGCCATCGTCGCCTTGGCCCTGGCGGTGCGCACACCGGGCAAGTGGTACCTGATCCCCGAAGAGGTGCACGCCCCCATAGAGCAAGGGATTGTGGTGGTCAAGGGGACGCGCCAGGAGGCTCAGGCGCGGCGCTTCGTGCAGTTCGTGCTGGGGGCCGAGGGGCGCGCCATTCTCCAGCGCTACGGATTCGTGGTTCCCCACGCCAGCCCCTAGCGGGCGGGGGGGATGCCCCTCTCCTGCCAGGGCACGTGGGTGGGCACATCCCTGTCGTACAGGATGCGCCAGACGAACACCTTATACCAGGGGTAGCGCCCGTCGGGGCGCTCCCAGTTGGCCAAGAGGCGCTTCAGGGCCACCAAACCCAACAGGCCGACAGTCAGCCAGAAATGAGGACGCCCGGGGACCAGTGCACCCCACACAGGAAGGGAGAGGAAGCCGATCCCTATCCACAAAGCGGTGGAGCGAAACACCAGCCACCCCGGCCCCATGGCCACGGCGAACCCCAGCAGTTCCCAGGGCACTCCCGGGAGGGGTGCGCCGATTAGCACCCCTAGGGAGGTGGCTACGCCCCGCCCCCCCGTGAAACGCAGGTAGGGCGACCAGTTGTGACCGGCCACCAATGCCAATCCCACGCCCATTTGTTGGGGCACAGAGAGGCCCACAACTTTACATAACAGGAGGGGGAGGGTGCCCTTTCCCAAAGCGTCAAAGACCCCCACCAGAAACCCCAACCGTGCCCCCACCGCTCGGGCCACATTGGATGCTCCAATATTCCCCGAGCCGACGCGTCGCAGGTCTATCCCCGCTTTCCAGCGGGCGGCCACGTAGGCGGTGGGGAACCCGCCCCACAGGTAAGCCGCTAGGAGAGCCAGCCAAGTCTCCATAAGCGCTTACGACGGGTGCGGGGACGATGACACCGGCTGCTTCCCGGACAGGGCAAAGAGCCCTTCCACCACCTCCCAAGGGGGGCCGACACTCCCCGGCTCCACCTCTCCTGGGGTGTGGAAGGCGTGGTAATCGCTGCCGCCAACGGGGAGCAGGGCGTGCTCCCGTGCCAAAGCCAAAAGGGCAGACACCTGGTCAGAGGTGTAATCACCGTAGTAGACCTCCATGCCCGCCAGGCCCGCCTCTTTCAGTTCCTTCAGCCAGCGGGGGAGGTCTGTGATGTCCCGGGGGTGGGCCAGGGCGGGGATCCCCCCCCTCTGGCGAATGAAACGGATGGCCTCGGCAGGGGGGAACTTGTCCCGTTCCACATAGGCGGGGCCGTGCCGTCCGATCCAGCGGTCAAAGGCCTCTTTGAGGCTGGAGACATAGCCCTTCTCCAGCATGGCCTGGGCGATATGGGGCCGGCCCACCGAGGAGGCGCCTCCCGCAATTTCCAACACCCGTTCCCAGCGGATGTCCATCCCGAAGGCGCGTAAGCGCTCCAGCATCTTGTGGGCACGGGCGATGCGCCCCTGGCGGAGGCGGTGCAACACCTCCTGTAACACTCCATCCTCTTCCCGCAGGAAATAGCCGAGCAGATGAATCTCTTCGCCGGGCACATCGGTGGAGAACTCCACGCCGGGAATCAGGGTCATGTGGGGGTGGCGGTGGACCTCGGCACGTGCCTCGGCCAGACCGTCGGTGGTGTCGTGGTCGGTGATGGCGATAACCCGTAAACCCCGCTGCGCGCACAGGCGCACCAGAGCCGTGGGGCGCAAGCGCCCATCCGAGGCGGTAGTGTGCAGGTGCAGGTCGGCGAGGACGGGAGAGGGCATCTAGCGCTCCTGGCGGTCCACACGGACAATAGAGCGGGCACGGCCCGTCTGCTCGTCAATGTCCACCAGCACGGCGTTGAGCACCGCCACTCCTCCCGCCACGCTGAAACGGCGCGGGGTTTGGGTCAGGAAGCGTTGGATGATCTCCCCCACCTCCACGCCGATAATGGAGTGCAAGGGGCCGCACATACCCACATCGGTGATGAAGGCGGTGCCTTTGGGAAGGATGCGGGGATCCGCGGTGGGGACGTGGGTATGGGTGCCCAGCACGGCGCTCACCCGCCCGTCCAAGTACCAGCCCAGGGCTTGCTTTTCGCTGGTGGCCTCGGCGTGAAAATCCACGATGATGATTTTGGCCCCTTGTAAGCGCTGCAGGAGGGCATCGGCGGTGCGGAAGGGGCAGTCAATGGGGGCCATGAACGTCCGCCCCTGCAGGTTGACCACCACCACCTCACCCCGTTGGAGGTAGCCCTTGCCCGGCAGGTTGGGGGGGTAGTTCAGGGGGCGCAGCACGGGCAGGTCGCTATCCAAGTGGGGGATGAAGTCCTTTTGGTCCCAGATGTGGTTGCCGGAGGTGATGATGTCCACCCCCGCCTGGAGGATTTCCTGGGCTGTGTCCAGGGTAAGGCCATTGCCACCAGCGGCGTTCTCGCCGTTGGCGATGACAAGATCGGGTGTCAGGTCCTTGCGGAGGATGGGCAAAAAAATCTGCAAGGCCCGACGCCCGGGCTTGCCCACCACATCGCCGATGAAGAGCACACGCATGGCAACCCCCTCCATAGAATACTGGAAGGGGGGGAGTGCTGTGAAGGGCTAGCGGCCCGTGGGCCGTCGTGCTATGCTGAGCGCATATGGGAAAAAGGGGAACAGCCATGTTTAGCACGCGTGTCGCCTCGAGGACTTTAGAGCGCCTGGCCACCCAGCTGGGAAACCCCTCTCCCCGCTGGAGACGGGCGGCAGCAGCCCTTGCCCTAGAGGCGGAGACGCTTCTGCGGAGCCTCCACCTGCGCCAGCCCCAGGAGGCGATGGGGGTTTTGGAGGCCCTGTTCCGCGCCTTTCTGGTGGGCAAGGGGGTGTCCCCGAATGAGGACACCCCTTCGTTTTACCCCGTGATGGGGGGCCTGTTCACCCTGCTGGTAGAGGAGGTGCGGGGCAAACACGAAACCCACTACCCGTACCTGGCTGGTGTTCTGGCGGCCATTTTGGCGCAGAGGGGGTCGCGGGGACGGCGTCGCCCGTCCTCCCGTCGATAGGGTGGCCTATGGCCTCGGATGTGCACGTGCACCGCAATATCCCCATCCCTCTGCGGGATGGGGTGGTTCTGGCGGGTGACCTCTACCTTCCCCCTGGGCCTGGGCCTTTCCCTGTGCTTATGGAGCGCACCCCCTACAACAAATCATCCCCCCAGCGCCAGGAGCAAGGGGTCTGGTTTGCCCGAAGGGGCTATGCCGTCCTCTTCCAGGATGTGCGGGGGCGCTACGCCTCGGGGGGAATGTTCACCAAATATACGGACGACGGGCGCGATGGAGTGGACACTGTGGCATGGGTGGTGGGTCAGCCCTGGTGCAACGGGAAAGTAGGCACCTTTGGTATCTCCTACGGCGCCCATACCCAAGCGGCCCTGGCCTCCGCGGAGGGAGACAAGAGGGGTGTGGCGGCCTTATTCCTGGACGCAGGGGGCTTTTCCAACGCCTTTCTGCACGGTGTGCGCCACCAAGGGGCCTTTGAGCTGCGTCAGGCGGTGTGGGCCTATACCCAGGCCCTCCAGTCCCCCGAGGCCCAGCGCAACCCCCTTATCCAGCGCGCCCTAGAGGCGGAAGACCTACGGGCCTGGTTCACCCGCATGCCCTGGAAGGCGGGCCACTCCCCTTTGCGGTGGACACCTTCCTACGAGGCCTACCTGCTGGAACTCTGGACCCATAGCCAGTTTGACGCCTACTGGAAGCAGGTGGGCCTGTACGCCGAGGGGTATTACCATCGTTGGCCGGATGTGCCCATCTTGGTGCTGGGGTCGTGGTATGATCCGTATGCCCGCACTGCGTGCGACACCTTTGTGGGCCTGCGCAAGGCGGGGCGGACAAAGGTGCGCCTGGTGATGGGGGCGTGGACGCACGGCCAGCACCAGAACGGCTACGCCGGGGATGTGGACTTCGGCACCGAAGCGCGCCTCCCCGGCAACTTGGCCGAGGACTACAACCATTTTCGCCTGCGGTGGTTTGACTACGTCCTGCGGGGCCTGCCCACGGGGATGGGGGAGCCCCCGGTGCTCCTGTTTGTGATGGGCGGGGGGAGCGGGCGCAAGACCCCCAGCGGCCGGCTAGATCACGGGGGGCAGTGGCGCGCCGAGAACGAGTGGCCTCTGGCCCGCACCCGCTGGACGCCCTACTACCTGCATGCCGGGGGGTTGCTGGCTCCTGAGCCTCCTCGTTCCACCAGCGGTTACAGTCGGTACACCTTTGACCCGCGCCGTCCCGTGCCCACCATTGGGGGTGCTATCTCTTCGGGTTCCCCTCTGATGGAGCCGGGGGCCTACGACCAGCGGGAGGACGCCCGATTTTTCGGATGCCAGCCCCCCTACTTGCCTTTGGCCTCCCGCCCCGATGTGCTAGTGTTCCAGACCCCACCTTTAGAGCGGGATGTGGAGGTAACAGGCCCCATCACTGCCCACCTGTATGTCTCCTCCACGGCCCCTGACACCGACTTCACGGTGAAACTGATAGATGTGTACCCGCCTAACGAGGATTACCCCCAGGGCTTTGCCATGAACCTCACGGATAGCATCTTCCGCGCCCGCTTCCACGCCTCCTGGGAGCGGGAGGAGCTCCTTGAGCCGGGGCGCATCTACCACCTGACAGTAGAGCTGTTCCCCACCAGCAACTTGTTCAAGGCGGGGCATCGCATCCGTGTGGACATCTCCTCCAGCAACTTCCCGCGCTTTGATGTGAACCCCAACACCGGGGAGCCTTTGGGCCGTTCGGGGGCCTGGCAGATAGCCATCAACACGGTGCACCACAACGCCATTTGCCCCTCGCACATCGTCTTACCCGTTATCCCCACCGAGTAGGGCTATGCGCAGTTACCTGTCCCACCTGGAGTGCACCGCCTGCGGGCGCGTGTGCTCTGCCGAGCAGGTGCACACGGTGTGTCCGGCCTGCGGCAGGGTGCTGTATGCGCGCTACGACCTCGAGAGGGCGCGGAATGCTGTGGACCCCAAGATGGTGGCGGGGCGTCCCCGCTCCATGTGGCGGTGGTGGGAGGTGCTCCCCGTGCGCGACCCCAGGAATATCGTCTCCCTCGGAGAAGGGGACACGCCCCTGCTGCCTGCCCCCCGCTTGGGGCAACGGTTGGGCTGCGCCCGCCTCTACATTAAAGACGAAAGCCTCAACCCCACGGGCACCTTCAAGGCGCGGGGGCAGGCCGCAGCCGTCTCCCGGGCTAAGGAGTTGGGGGTGAAGGGGCTGGTCATCCCCTCGGCGGGCAACGCCGCCGGTGCCATGGCAGCCTACGCGGCGCGCGCCGGCCTGCCCGCCTATGTGTTCATGCCACAGGACGCCCCCGAGGCCAACAAGAAGGAGTGCGCCGTGGCGGGGGCGCACCTGGAACTGGTAGCGGGGCACATCGGCGATGCGGGACGCCTCAGCCGCGTGCGCGCCCAGGAACTGGGGCTGCTGGATGTCTCCACCCTGCGGGAGCCGTATCGGGTAGAGGGGAAAAAGATCATGGGCTACGAGATTGTGGAGGGCTTAGGGTGGCGTTACCCCGGAGCTATCGTGTACCCTACGGGCGGGGGTACGGGATTGGTGGGGATGTGGAAGGCCTTTGATGAGATGGAGGCGTTAGGGTGGGTGGAGGGGCCACGCCCCAAGATGTTCTGCGTGCAGGCCGAGGGGTGTGCTCCCATCGTGCGGGCCTTCCAGGAGGGCAAGGAGCGGGCAGAACCGTTCCCCCATCCCCAGACCATCGCCTCGGGGCTGCGGGTGCCGGCGCCCTTTGCCGATTACCTTATTCTCCAAGTGGTTCGCGCCAGCGGGGGGAGTGCCCTGGCCGTCAGCGACCGGGAGATGGTGGAGTGTGTGCGGGAGATGGCTTCTCTGGAGGGAGTGTTCGCTTGCCCTGAAGGGGCGGCCACCCTTGCGGGCCTCAAGCGCCTGCTGGCGGAGGGGCGCATCAACCCCGACGAGCCCATCATCCTACTGAACACCGGGAGCGGGCTAAAGTATCTAGATGTGCTCTGAGCCGATGCCGGGAGGGCGCAGGCGGGTGAAACGCACAGGCTCCGTCCAGAAGCGGGAGGCGTTCCCCTCGGTGCGCTGCACCAAAATGTTGCGGAGCCACTCTTGGTCGTTCGTCTGGGGGAAGTCGGTGCGGTAGTGGCTCCCGCGCGACTCGGTGCGTAGGAGGGCGCTCTGCACCAACAGGCGCGAGACCGTCAACATACTGCGCAGATCCAGCCACACCTGCCAGGCCATGTTGAACTCCCGCACAGGGGGCACAGAAGCGCGGTGTAGGCGCTCCTCTAACGCGTTTAAGCCCGCCAGGGCGTCCTGCAGGCCCTGGGCATTGCGTACCACGCCCGCCTTCTCCCACATCAGGTCTTGCAACGCTTTGCGCAGGGCGAACACCGACTCCTCGCCGTTGCAGGAGAAGGGGGCAAGGGCCTGCTCCCACGCCTCTTGCACTGCCGAGGGGGACACGGAAGGCTCAGGGCGGGTGCCCGCCTCTTGGGCGGCGCAGTCGCCCGCCCGCCCGCCGAACACGGTGGACTCGGCAATGCCGTTGCCACCCAGGCGGTTGGCCCCGTGAACCCCGCCGGCGTCCTCCCCGGCCACCAGCAGGCCGGGGATGTTGGTGTGGCACCAGGGGTCAATGCGCGCCCCGCCCATGTGGAAGTGGGCTGTGGGGGAGACGGGCACCGGCCCCCGTGCCAGGTCATACCCCGCCTCCCGACAGCGCTGGGCCATGCCGGGGAAGGTGCGCTCCACGAACTCCGCCCCCAGGTGGGAGGCGTCCAGGAGCACTGCCCCTTCGGGGGTGCCCCGCCCCTCTTGGATTTCCAGGTAACTGGCCCGCGCCACGATGTCCCGGGTGGAGCGCTCCATCCTCTGGGGGTCATAGCGGGCCATGAAGCGCTCGCCTCGGGCGTTGTAGAGGCGTGCGCCTGCCCCCCGCAGGCCCTCCTCCAGCACCGCCCCCGTCAGCACCGAGGGGCCAGCGATGATGCCTGTGGGGTGGAACTGGTACATCTCCATGTCTTGGAGCACCACCCCCGCCCGCCAGCACATGGCCATGCCATCTCCCGCCTTCTCCAAAGAGGGGGCGGAGATGCGGTAGAGACGTGCCCCCCCACCCGTTGCCACAATGGTGACGCGGGCGAGGGCCACCAGGGGCTGACCCGTGCGGATGTTCAACAAGAGGGCACCCCCACACCCTCCGTCTCGGGCGGGGAGTAAGTCCAACGCACGGTGTTCGTCCAGCAGGGTTACAGAGGTGCCCAGCAGGCGCTCCTTGAGGCGGGTCATCACCTCAATGCCCGTCAGGTCGCCTTTGTGGACGGTGCGGTCAAAACTCTGGCCGGCGAAGGGCTTTTGGGCGATGCGTCCATCGGGGCGGCGGTCAAAAAAGCACCCGATGCGCTCCAACTCGGCGATGCGCTGGGGGGCCTCGCTCACCAACACCCAGGCCAACTCCTGGTCGTTGAGCCACGCTCCGCCTTTGAGGGTGTCCAGGAAGTGGGCCTCCAAGGAGTCGGCGGGGTCCAGGACGGCGTTGAAGCCCCCCTGCACCATGCGGGTGCACCCGCTCTGCCCCACCAGCCCCTTGGCCACGACGGTAATGGCTAAGCGGGGGTCTGTGTGCTCGGCGTGCAGGGCGGCGAACAGGCCCGCCCCGCCCCCACCGAGAATAAGGATGTCGGTGCGTAGGGTAGGGAAGTCCACTACCCCCTCCCCAGGGTAAGAAGGGATTTCAAGCGATAGGCTACCACTTTTCGGCGCAGGCGTTGGATGGCATCGGTGGGGGCCAAGCCCTTAGGGCACACGGCGGTGCAGTCCAGCATCGTATGACACCGCCACAGCCCCCCCTCGTGAGCGATGCGGGTGAGGCGCTGGGGGCGCTGGGTATCGCGCGGGTCGGCCACCAGCACATAGGCGCGGTTGAGGGCCGCCGGCCCCAAAAAGTCGGGGGCCATCCCCACCATCCGACAGGCCGACAGGCATAACCCACAGGCGATGCACTCCCGATGGGCGTCTATGGCCTCCCGGCGGGGGTCATCCTGGCGCATGACGACGGGCGCTATCTGGTCGGGGGCGGGCACCAGATAGGGGAGGATGCGCCGATAGCGCTCAAAGAAGGGGGCCATATCCACCACCAGGTCACGCACCACGGGGAGGTGGGCCATAGGCTCTAGGGTGATGCTCTCGCCCACAGTGTGCACATAGGTGCGGCAGGCCAACCCCTCCCGCCCGTTGATGCGCATGCCACAGGTGCCACACATCCCCACCCGGCAGGCACAGCGGAAGGCGATGGTGGGGTCCTGCTCCGCCTGAAGGGTGAACAGCAGGTCTAGGACAGTGGCCCGCTCCTGGCGAAGGGGAAGGGAATAAGTTTGCCAGCGTCCCGTCTGGCCGGATGGCCCCGAACGCCAGATGCGGACGGTTACCGTGCGGGGCATCCTTCTACCTCACGAAGGCCCACAGGGCCATAAGACCGTACACAAAGGCCACCAGGCCCACACCCCACAGGCCCAGGGTAACCCAGCGCCTGTGGGGGGCCAAGGGGCGCCACTCCAAAAGGACGCCCCGCAAGCCGTTCAGACCGTGAAACAGAGCCAGGCCCAGCAAGGCCCCGTCTACCAGCAGAAAAACCAGGCTCTGTAGGCGCAAACGCACCAGGTGAAAGAGGACAAGTTCCTCTTGCTGACCTGCCACCACCTTGCCGATGTCGGCGAAGTGGGTAACCCAGATGTGCAGGCCCACCAGGAAGATAAGGGCCACACCCGATACCCTTTGCAGAAGCCAGGGCCAGAACCCTTGGGGGCGCACGGGGGCCTCACCAGGCGTATGCATCCCTACCCCCTCCGCAAGATAAGGGGCCACACAGCCCATGTGGCGCCGGCCATCGCCAGGGCGATGAGGGCCAGGCCCGCCCAGAACAGGCGCTCCTGGTGGCGCAGGGCGATGCCCGCCTCCAACAGCATCACCCGCAGGCCCATGACGCCGTGGTAGAGAACAGCCAAAATCAGAAACAGGTCGGCCACGACAAATGGGGGGCTTTGGAGGATTTTCAGGAGGCGGTCAAAGGCGTCGGGCCCCCGCAGGGCGGTGGAGATGACGGCGATGTGGGCCAGGAGGTAGAGCACCAGGGCCACCCCGCTGATGCGCAGGCCCAGCCACGCCCACCAGCCGATGCGCCCCTGTATCCAACGCCGACGCACCTCCGACGAGGGGTGGAAGATCATGCGGGCCTCTCCTGCCGACTGCGCTCCAGGAGGCGTTGGAGTTTGGCTTGGATGCGTTGGCGGCGGGCCTGGGTCTCCTGGGGGTCGCGCTGGGCACTCACCAGGCGTCCGTTTTCTATCTCCACCACGAGCCAGTCGCCGGCCTCCAGGGCTTGGGGCAGGTGGGCCAGGGGCACCACCATCTCCCGCTCCTCCTCCCCCACCAGGAGCACCGCCAAGTTGCCTTCTATACGGTCAACGGCGGCCTTTTCCTTCACGGCTGGCGCTCCGTTTGCACCTGCAGGGTTTTGCCGTTGGTGCTCAGGATAATAGTGCCATACTTATCGGTGCCGTACACGGTCACCCCGCGGCTGAGCAGGTTTTGCAGAGGCTCCTTATGGGGATGGCCATAGGGGTTGTCCCGGCCGGCCGAGTAGACGGCGATGCGGGGGCGCACCCGCTCCACGAAGAAGGGCCAGGTGGAGGTGCGGGAGGCGTGGTGGCCCATCTTCAGCACATCGGCCCTCAGGTCCGCTCCGGTGGACACCAAACGCTCCTCAGCTGCCCGCTCTGCATCCCCCATCAGCAGAAAGGATACCTCCCCATAGGTAACCTTGACCACCACCGAGTTGTTGTTGCGGTCGGGGAAACGGGGCTCCGATGGATTGAGCACTTCCACGGTTACCGAGCCGAAGGGAATGCGGTCGCCCCGAGTGGGCACCCGCACGGGGGCACGGGAGGCGTCCAGGGCGTCTAGGAACTCCTCGTAGGTGCGGGTGGTGTTGATATCCCCGCTCACATACACCTCCCCCACGGGGAAACGGCGGAGCACTTCTATTAGGCCGCCGATGTGGTCGGCGTCGGGGTTGGTGGCGATGAGCACGTCCACCCGTTGGACGCCTACCTTTGCCAAGTAGTCGGCGAACCCGCCGCGGCGGGGGCCGCCGTCCACTACCATCACCCGCCCCTCCGGGGAGCGCAGCAGAAGGCCATCCCCCTGGCCCACATCCACCACATGCAGTTCCAAGCGGGCGGGAGGTGGGGCGGGTGAGGTTTGAGGCGCACAGCCCGCCAGCAGGAGCAGGAGCGCCCACAGCAGGTAAACGAGGCGCACCATCGGTTAGAAGAGTTCCTTACGGGCGTCGTCCTCTTCTCCTAGGCGACGGAAGATGGGGGGCTTGAGGCCCTGGTAGAGGCGCTCCAAGGAGGCGTTGATGTTCTGGTTGACGGTCTCAAAGAAACTGCGCCCATGGGTGTCGCCCTCCACCAGGAGGGGGCCCAGGTTGCGCACCTCCAGGAGCCAAAGGGCCTCGGAGATGCCCAGTTCCTTGACCCAGTGGACGGCGATGACCCTCTGGACAGCCCGCCCGTAGATGGCTCCCAGCCCATAGCCCAGGGTGGAGAGGTAGACGGCCCCGTGCTTGCGGAAGATGGTTTGGTAGACCTCGGGGGCCATGCCCGCCTTGCCCATGACCGCCTTGACGCCGAAGCGGGCAATGAAGGCGTCCATGTATTGGGCGTAGCGGAAGCCGGCGGTGGCCTGCAGGGAGGAGATACGGAACACACCCGGGGCGACCTCCACGCCGGCGGGGGAGGACTGGAGGGTAACATTGCTGAAGGCGCGTAGGTCAATGGGAGGGGCGTGCCCCTCTTTGAGGGTGTAGGTGTAGACGCCGTCGCGGGCGGTATAGACAGGGCCGGTGAGGTAGACCAGGTCGCCCACACGCAGGGAGCGGACGGCCTCGTCCGAGAGGGGGGTGGTGAGGTGCACCTCCCGCAGGCCCAGGTCAGCGGCAGATGGAATGGAGAACATCTAGATGCTCCTTCATTTATCTGTTGCTGTTGTCTTGGGGGTTTACACAGACCTAGCAAAGGTTGTTTAAGATAAAAAGGCTAACTGGTTCGGCTGTGCACCCATTTGCAATCGTACCGCCCATTGTGTCCAGGTTATATGAGCAATACTTTCTAGGTAACATACCAGCTGAACGGATTGATCGTCTGATACAACGATCCACCCATACTGTTTCGCCAATGCCACAACTTGGCTATCCGCAGACCGTCGTCCTCTCTTACTTTTAAAAAAATCCAGGATAGTTCCGTCTTCCGATTTGAATGAAATCCCCATATTTTCGCTGTATATATGCGAGCACTTGTGAAGCTTGAGGATCCCCATATATGTTGGTGACTATTCCAAATTGCTTGTTCCACTTTGAAATTATACGATATAAAGGATCGGTTTTTGCGGCCAATTCTCGGAACACCCCTTCGGCGATTTTCAATTTTCCCTCTTTTGCTGGCCGGCGGACCCTTTTGAAGAGGGACCGCGCATTCATATATAAATTCACCAAAGCGTTTGTGTCAGGGCACCACGCCTGTCGAGGTAACTGGGTCAAATGCGGCGAACGGGGGCTTGCTCCTTCAGCCACTCCTTAAACTCCTGTACGTGTTCCACTTTCATATCTAGAACCTCGGCGAGTTCGAGGATTGGTATTTCGTCAGCGAATTCGGATGATAGGATACGCGCAAAGGAGAAACCCAATTCACGAAGTTTGCGCTCGTTGCGTTTGGGAGGTGGTTTGCCAGCATAGCCTCCGCGTCCAGGACCGCGCTTTTCCCATTGCTGTCGTTTCTGTTGGTAGAAGCCCTCTGGGGCCAAGCCCATCTCTTCCAGGTAAATAGCCACCACATCTTTACTGACAAAAAAGGGTTTGCGTATCTCGTCCAGTAACGCATCACCCCAGCGGGAGCGAAAAGAGAAAAGGTTTAACTGCTGTAAGTGTGCCTTGAATTCGTCTTGTTGCAAAAGGATGCGAGCGGCTAAGCGGTTAGCAAACTTTTCAACCGGTTCACTCTCACCAAGGCCTTTCGTGTCACAGACCACGCCCTGGCGACGGATAAGGAGATGGGCGTATTCGTGGAGTAGGGTAAAGAGACGCCCCGTAGCAGCCTCAACATCCTCACTATTCACCAGAATAGCGGGCGGATTAGGAGGCGACCAAATTGAGGCTCCGCGCACCTCCTTGGGCGGCAACCGCATGGTAAATACGAACACTCCAAGGGATTCCACGGCGAGCCTCCACCACTGGAAAGCCGTATGAGCATCGCCCCACTGATAACGGAGTTTTGCGTCAAAACCTAATCGTGTGCGTTCCTTTTGCGCTACATCATCCACAAAGTCAGTCAAACGAACTTCATTTATTCGAACTTCCCAAGGGATTTCCAGCCGTCTAATGACGTCACCGACCCAATCAGCAATAGAGACGAAACGGCGTAAAGCAATATGTGTTTCAGGGCTCAAACCAAGTAACTTACTTGAGTCTAGTCCCCGGAAGTCTAGTGGCAGTCGTTCCTCTGGGGGATTGGGTAAAAAGAAGTAACCTAACGGACACTCGTAGATATAAGCCAATGTCTCTAAATCGGCCAAGGTCGGCTCGTCTTGCCCTTGTTCCCAAGACAAGAGCCGTTCCGCAGAAATTTTTGTAAATCCGCGCCCCATTTTTTCAGACAAACGTTCCACCTGCGTGGGCTGCAGGTTCAGGCGCGTTCGTGCCCATCCGAGAACTGCGGGATTTGCCCAACGGAAAGGGTGTTTCAAAGCCATGTATGTTTCTTTCTCCTATGCCAGCTTATTAGCCGATATATATCACCCAATTCCCTCACGCCGATAATAGGGGGTGAACCACTGGGGATCGTCGCGGTACTCTATGCGTCCGTCCGGATACAGGCGCGCCGTGGCCCGACGGTAGGCGTGGCAGAACTGGGTAATGCCCACCGGTGTGCCCCCCGTGTGGGTGTAGGCAATCTCCACGTGCACATCCAGCACCGTTACATCGCCCCCCACGCCCATCACTCCGAAGCCCGTGCGGTTGCCCAGTTCCGTCAGCTCCTCCTCCAAGCGGGCCACGGCGGGGTCGGGGTGGCGGTCGCCTTGCACCCGCAGGCACGCCGCCTCTTGCGCCAGGCGCAGGGCCTGGTCGGGATTGCCCCCAATGCCGATGCCCACTGTTACGGGCGGGCAGGAGAGGCCCCGCCGAGCAAACTCGGCCAGGTTATCTAGGAAGAAACGCTTGATACCCTCTATCCCATCCCCCGGGAAGAGCATGCGGTAGTCGGTATTGAAAAGCCCGCCCTTGTGCACAGCCGTGATGTCTATCCAGTGGGCGTCAGGCTCAAAGGAGTATTCCACATCGGGGGCAAACACGCCGGCGTTGGTGCCGGGATTGGCGCGGGTCAGGGGGTGCACACGGTTGGCCCGCAGGGGGACGGCGCGGGTTACATCCGCAACGGCCTGGCGCAACGCCCGTTCCAGGGCCACAAACCCCCCTTGCACACGTGCCTCGTTACCGATTTTGACATAATAGCGCGGGAGGCCCGTGTCGGCGCACATGGCGCGCCCTTCGGCAATGGCCAGGTGGTAGTTCTGCAGAATTTGGGCCAGGATGAACTTGGCTAGGGGCTTGGTTTCCCGCTGCAGCGCTCGCTGATAAGCCACAAGCCCATCTTTCGGAACCACAATGGCGGCACGGCGATTGACCTCATAAGCCGCCTGGTACACGGCCTCGTGGGGAATGGCGTCGGTGCGGACGGTCATAGGCCCTCCGGGGATTAGGAACGGTGGAGCACCAGGCGAGCGAAGCGCCGCTTGCCCACCCGCAGGACGGTGCCATCCCGCAAGGGCAGGCGCTCGGCGGTGGTCTTCACCCCCTCCACTTCCACCGAGCCTTGCGCCAGCAGGCGCTTGGCCTGGCTTTTGCTGGGGGCCAGCCCCAGGGCATACAACAGGTCTGCTGTCTCCACCTCGCCGTTAACGGCGGGCAGGCGGTGCACACCGCCCGGCGTGAAGAACACCCACTGCCCACCCTCCTGGCGGAAGGGGATGGTTGGGATGTCCGCCGGCACCTCCCGCCGTTGAAAAACCGTTTCAAACCAGGTCTGGGCCTCCCGAGCGGCGTCGGGGCCCCAGAACTGGGTTACGATCTCTCGCCCAAGGCGCTTCTTGAGGAGCATGGGGTTGACCTCTTGGCGCTCCAGGGCGTGGCGCATCTCGGTGATCTCCTGGTCGGGCACATCCGTGAGCAGCTCGAAATAGGGGATAATGAGGGCATCGGGCAAAGACATAATCTTGCCAAACTGTTCCCGGGGAGGCTCCTCCACCCCGATGTAATTGTTGAGGCTTTTGCTCATCTTCTGAACGCCGTCGGTGCCCACCAGGAGGGGCACCAGGAAACACTGCTGAGGGCGCTGGCCCACCATGCCCTGGAGTTGTCGCCCCACCAGCAGGTTGAACTTCTGATCTGTGCCCCCGAACTCCACATCGGCGCGGATGGCCACCGAGTCGTAGGCCTGCAGGAGGGGGTAAAGCAGTTCGGTGAGGGCGATGGGGCGCTCCGCCTCCCAGCGCTTCCAAAAGTCATCCCGGTGCAAAAGTTGTGCCACGGTGAACTTGCTGGTAAGGCGAATCACATCGGCGAGGGTGAACTTGCCAAACCACTCGCTTTGCCACACCGCCTGGGTGCGGGCCCTGTCTACCACCTTAAAGAACTGACGCATGTAGGATTCGGCGTTGCGCACCACCTCTTCGTGGGTGAGCATGGGGCGGGTGGCCGATTGACCGCTGGGGTCGCCGATCTGGGCTGTCCAGTCCCCCACGATGAGGATGACCTGGTGCCCCAGGTCTTGCAGTTGGCGCAGTTTGCGCAAGCCCACCACATGCCCCAGGTGGATGTCGGGGCGGGAGGGGTCAAACCCCATCTTCAAACGCAGGGGTTTCCCCTCCTGCAGGAGGGCGATAAACTCCTTCTCATCAATGATCTCGGCGACGGCCCGTTTGGTGATGCGGTGCAAGGTCTGTGCGTCCAGCATGGTGCTACACCGGAGAGGGGGTGCTCAGCAGGGCACGCACGGTGGCGATGTCGCGGGTCATTTGCTCCACTAAGGCCTGGACAGTGGGGAAGGCCTGCTCGTCCCGCAGGCGATGGACAAACTCCAGGCGCAGGCGTTGGCCATAGAGGTCGCCCTGGAAGTCTAGGATGTAGGTCTCAATCGTGCGCTCACCCCCGCCGAAGGTGGGGCGGACGCCGATGGAGGTGGCTGACGGCCAGCGCCTGCCCCCCCACACGGCCCATGTGGCGTAGATACCATTGGCAGGGATGGCCATGGAAGAATCCACCGCCAGGTTGGCAGTGGGGAAGCCCAGGCGACGCCCGCGCCCGGCGCCGGGACGCACAATGCCCACGAGGGCGAAAGGACGGCCCAGCATGCGCCCCGCCTCCGCTACCTGTCCCTCCAGGATGGCCTGGCGGATAGCCGAACTGCTCACCACGCGCCCGTGCAGCAGATAGGGGGACACCACCACCACGCTAAAGTCCAGCCGCTGGCCCAAAGCCTGCACCACAGGCAGAGTGCCCTGACGATGGTAGCCCAAGGCGAAGTCCGGGCCTGCCACCAACAGACGCATCCTCACCTGCTCCACTAGGGCGCGCAAGAACTCTTCAGCCGAGACCCGCGCTAAATGGGCATCGAAGGTAAGGGGGAGGACGGCTTCAACGCCTTGGTGCTCCAGAAGGGCTACCCGCTCGTCGGCGGTGGTGAGCAGGGGGAAGGGGTGATGAGGGTTCAGAAAAAGGCGGGGATGATTCCGAAAGGTTACCACCACGCTGTGCAGGCCTCGGCTCCGGGCTTCGGCGCACAGGGTGGACAGCAGATGCTGATGTCCAAGGTGCACCCCGTCAAAGACCCCTATGCTCACAGCACTGGGGCCAATCTTCCTCGCTGATGCCAGTTCCTCCTGCCAGCGCATGGTCGCCTACGCCGGGGCTTTTCCAGCCCCCAAGGGGGATGCTAACACCTTTCGCCGAAGGGCGTCAAGGAAGGTAGGGGCGGTGCGCCGTCTGTAGTAGCATACAGGAGTGAAGGAGGTGCGTGCGGTGCAACCTATTGACCTGCGCAGTGATACGGTAACTTTGCCCACGCCCGAGATGCGCCAGGCTATGGCCGCAGCGGAGGTGGGGGACGATGTGTGGGGGGAAGACCCCACCGTTAACCGCTTGGAGGCTATGGCCGCCGAGCGCCTGGGCAAGGAAGCGGCCCTTTTTACAGCCAGCGGGACCATGAGCAACCTGCTGGCGGTGCTGACCTGGTGCCGCCGAGGGGATGAGATCATTGTGGGCGACCAGTCCCACATGTTTCTGAACGAGGTGGGCGGAGCCTCGGCTTTGGGGGGTGTGGCCTACCATCCTGTCCCCAACGACGAGCGGGGGCGTCTGAACCCCGGCGATGTGGAGCGGGCTATCCGCGCCGAAAACATCCATTTCCCCCGCACGGGGTTGGTGTGCCTGGAGAACACGCATAACCGCTGTGGCGGGGCGGTGCTCTCCCCCGAGGATACGCAAGCCGTGGCCGATGTGGCCCATCGCCGGGATATCCCCGTGCACCTGGACGGGGCGCGCCTGTTCAACGCTGCGGTGTATCTGAAGGTGCCCCCTGCCGCTCTGGCGCGGGATGTGGACTCGGTCTGTTTCTGTCTGTCCAAGGGGTTGGCGTGTCCCGTGGGCTCCCTTTTGTGTGGAAGCAAGGAGTTTATCAAGGAGGCCCGCCGTTGGCGCAAGGCAGTGGGGGGAGGCATGCGCCAGGTGGGGATTCTGGCGGCGGCGGGTATCGTCGCTCTGGAGAAGATGGTGGACCGCCTAGCAGAGGACCACGAGAACGCCCGAAGCTTGGGCAAGGGGTTGGCGGGTATCCCGGGCATTCGCCTGGACCCCGAGCGGGTGCAGACCAATATCGTCATCTTCCGTTGGACGGGGGGGCCGGTCCAAGAGTTCCTGTCGCGCTTGGCCCAGAAAGGGGTGTTGGCGTCCTATATGGGCGGGGATCAGGTGCGTATGGTAACCCATTACGGCATCACAGCAGAGGACATTGCCCGCGCGGTGCGCCTGGTGGAGGAGGTGGCCGAAAGTTTTGTGCGCGTGCGGGCGTAGACCCGCACGGCGTGTGGGGGATTGGAGTATTCCACGGGCCGAGGCGTCAGGGCTTCGTCGGGCTGGTGAGGGTTGGTGCTTACCTATGACAGTTGTGGCGACGGTTCGTGCGCCCCTGCAGACCTTCCGCATCCCAGGCTACCGATGGGTGTGGGGCAATATGCTCTGTGCCGTGGCGTCCTGGGTGTTGGAGGTGATGGTGCTCGGCTGGCTGGTATTGGACCTCACTGGGTCGGCCGTGTGGGTGGGGGCGGTGGCTGGCCTACGGGGTGTGGGAATGCTAGGAGGGGGGCTAATAGGGGGCATGCTGGCCGACCGCTGGGGACGACGCACCCTGATGCTAACAGTGCAAGGGGGGATGGCCCTTTTGGCGCTGGGGTTAGCCGTGCTGTCGTGGCGGGACGCCTTACAGGTCGTCCATGTGGCACTGGCGGCGGTGCTTTTGGGGATGGCATCCGCAATAAGCGCCTCGGCGCGCACCGCCCTTATCTACGACCTGGTGGGGTCGTCGGGGATGTTGAACGCCGTGGCCTTGGTGAACCTGGGGGCAAGCCTCTTGCGTGTGGTGGTGCCTGCGGGGGGTGGTGTCCTGCTGGCCCAGGGGGGACCGGCCAGCGTGTTTCTGGCCATTGCGGGCAGTTACACCGTGGGTGTAAGCCTTCTGGTGGGGGTGCGGGCCGTCGCGCGGCAACAGGCGGGAAGCCTGGGATGGCGGGTCTTGGGCCAAAGCCTCAGAACAGTGTGGGGAGACGGCAATGTGCGCGCATTGCTGTCCTTGAGCATGCTCAACGAAGCTTTGGGCTATTCGTATATCTACATGCTCCCTGTGCTGACTCGGGAGGTGTTCCAGATGGGGCCGGAGGCGTTGGGGGTGCTAACCGCTTCCTTTGGGGTCGGCTCGGTGGCCGGAAACGGGGTGCTGGCGGTCTTGGGCAACTACCCGCGGAAGGGGGTTTTGGTAACCCTAGGCACGGTGGGCTTCGGGGGCTTCCTGACTGGTTTTGCCCTCACGCCCTGGTTTGGCGTTGCGGTGGTGATGTTGGCGCTGGCGGGGGCGTGGAGCGTGGTGTACGATGCGGCGTTGCAGACCCTGTTGCTCACCCACGCCCCGAGCACTCTGCGGGGGCGAACGGCGGGCCTGTTGGTATCCACCTGGGGGTTAAGCCCCGTCGGGGGTGTGCTGACTGGGGCCATCGCCTCGGTCGTGGGAGCGTCGTGGGCGGTGGCAGTGGGCGGTCTGGTGGTGGTGGCTAATGCCCTGCGCCTGGTGCCCCAGGTGCCCAAGTGGGAGAGGTGAAAGTGCCCCCCACCGCTAGCCTTGCGCCTTGCCCTTATGGTCCCCCCACCAGCGGCGCAAGCGCTCCGCTGCTTCCCGCTCGGCCCCCTGCTCCGTAGGTTCATAGTATCTCCGCCCCTGCACTGATGGGGGGAGGTAGTCCTGCACCACGAAGTGCCCCGGGTACTCGTGGGCATAGCGGTACCCCTGGCCATAGCCCAACCCTTTCATCATAGGGGTAACAGGGTTGCGCAGATGCAGGGGCACAGGGTCCTGGCGCGTGCGCAAAACATCCTTCCGCGCCTTCTGGAGGGCTTTGTAGGCGGAGTTGGACTTGGGGGCCGTGGCGAGGTAGATGGTGGTCTCGGCCAGGGGAATGGCCCCTTCGGGGAGGCCCACGAAGTGCACCGCTTGCTGGCAGGCCACGGCGATGCAGAGGGCGTGGGGGTCGGCCAGGCCGATGTCCTCGGCCGCTAGGATGATGAGCCTGCGGGCGATGAACAGGGGGTCCTCCCCAGCCTCCAGCATGCGCGCCAACCAGTAGATGGCTCCGTCGGGGTCCGAGCCCCGCACCGCCTTGATGAAGGCGGAGATAGTGTCATAGTGCTGATCGCCCGCCCGGTCATACTGGAGGGCGCGCCGTTGCAGGGCCTCTTCCATAAGGGCGAGGGTGATGCGCCGCCGGCCATCGGGGCCCGCAGAGGCGGTGGTGGCGGCCAGTTCGACGGCGTTCAGCGCCACGCGGGCATCGCCACTGGCTGTGGTCAACAGGAGGTCCCATGCCTCATCGTCTATGGACACCTGCAGCGCCCCTAAACCCCTTTCGGTGTCGTCCAAAGCCCGTTGGACGATAAGGCGCACCTGGTGGTCGGTGAGGGGCTGGAGGGTGAACACACGACAGCGGGAAAGGAGGGGGGCGATGACCTCAAAGGAGGGGTTCTCGGTGGTTGCCCCGATGAGGGTAATGGTGCCGTTCTCCACGTAGGGGAGGATGGCGTCCTGCTGGGCCTTGTTGAAGCGGTGTATTTCGTCGATGAATAGGATAGTGCGCTGGCTGTAGAGTTTGCGCCGCTCTTGGGCCTGCTCCACAATGCGGCGCAGGTCCGCCACCCCTGCCGACACCGCCGAGAGGGCCTCGAAGTGGGACTTGGTCAGGCGGGCGATGAGGTGGGCCAGGGTGGTTTTGCCCGAGCCGGGCGGCCCCCAGAGGAGCATGGAGGGGACAGCATCCTGTTCTATCAGGCGGCGGAGAAGACGCCCCGGGCCGAGGAGGTGCTCTTGGCCGACGAACTCATCCCATGTGCGGGGGCGCATGCGCGCTGCCAAGGGGGCTTCCCGCTCTTGGATACGTTGGTGGGCCGAGGCGAAAAGGTCTGCCACCGCTCTCCCCTCCTGCACGGTCTACAACCGTGCGCCACACCCCTCCCCTCACACTTGTAAGGCGACGGCCCAATGGTCGTCGGCGGTCAGAGTGAGGTCTGGGGTGCCCAACAGCCAGGGGTTGGCCTCCAGGCGAGTGCTCCCGCAGGCGGGGCAAGCACGCTCGCCCCGATCCGTGGGGAAACGGGGGAAGATGTGGCCGCAGGAAAGACAGCGCAACCGCTCCACCATGCTGCTGGAAGGGCGTGCATCTTTAGTGTAACATACATGCCAATCCTGTTCGGCGGGCTTGGGGCTGCCCTGGTGTGGGAGGTGCGATGACGAGCCTCCCCTCGATCGTAGAAATTGTGGTGGCGGTGGCGGCGGCGTTCCTTTTTGGGGGGATTGCGCAGCGTCTGGGCCAGCCCCCCGTGTTGGGCTACATCCTGGCGGGCGTGGCTGTCGGCCCCTATGGCACTGGCCTCATAAAAGACCCCTTCCACATTGCCCTCCTGGCCCAGTTGGGTGTGGCCTTCCTTATGTTCCAAGCGGGGTCGGAACTGTCCCTGTCCCACCTGCGACGGATGAGCCATTTCGCCTTGTTGGGGCCCCTTCTGCAGTTGGCGTTGACTGTTCCCCTAATTGTGGTGGCGGGGCTCATGGGGATGCCCTGGGCCCAGGCGGTGTACTTGGGGCTCATTTTGTCCCTCTCCAGCACCACGATGGTCATCAAACTCCTCTCCCAGAGGGGGGAAATGGACACCCTCCACGGGCGTTTGGCCCTGCCCTTCAGCATTGTGCAAGACCTGCCCATTCCCTTGGCGTTGGTGGTGGTGTCGGCGGTGGGGGCAGGGCAGGGAGGGGGAGGGCTCCCCGTGGTGCTGGCGATGGGGAAGGCGGTGGCTTTCGTGCTGGTGGTGTATGGCTTGGGAGCGCAGGTGGTGCCTGCTTTGTTTCGCCGGGTGGCCCGCTGGGGGCGGGAGTTGCTCCTCCTGGCGGCCGTGGCTTTGGCCCTGGGTATGGCCTATGTCACCAACATGCTGGGGGTTTCCATGGCCCTGGGGGCTTTTGTGGCCGGCCTCTTATTGTCCGAGACCGAGGTGAGCCGACGCGTGCTCAAGGAGGTCTCGCCCGTCTCCGATATCTTTGTTACCTTCTTCTTCCTGTCGGTGGGGATGTTGTTGGACATCCCCTTTGTGCGGAGCCATTTGGGGGGTGTGGGGTTGGTGGTGGGGCTGGTGGTGGTGGTGAAGACCCTTATCATCCTAGCGGTAGGGGTGGTTTTTGGCTTCCGGGGGCGCACGGTGGTGCTGATGGCTTTGCTGCTGGCGCAGATCGGGGAGGAGGCCTTCCTGTTGGCCCAAACGGGGCTGGCCGTGGGGTTCCTGACCAGCGACGTCTACTCCCTTGTGCTGGCGGGGGCGGTGCTGTCCATTATGGTCAACCCCGCGCTGGTGTGGGCTGGGGATGGGTTGACCCGAAGCCTGCGGCGTCTGCCGTGGGTAGGGGGCATATTCCGGGAGCCGCGGCGGGCCTTGGGGCAGACGAATGCCTTCGCCAAGGGGCTTGTGGGGCACACCATCATATGTGGCTATGGGCAAGTGGGCGAGGAGACCGCTCAAGCCTTGGAGCGCAGGGGGTTTCCCTATGTAGTGATTGATCTTGATAGGGAGCGGTTGCGTCCTCTGCAGAAGCAGGGGGTGCCCTGCATTGTGGGGGATGCGGCCGATCCGGCTGTGCTGGAGCAGGCGGGCCTCGCCCACGCCGCAGCCGTGGCCATTACCTTCCCCGAGCCGCGGAGTGTGGAGCGGGTGGTGCGGGCGGTGCGGGGGATGCGCCAGGGGGTGGAAATTATCGCCCGCGCCAGCGGCACCGCCGAGGAGGTGGTGGAGACCCTCCGCGAGGCGGGGGCCAGCGAAGTGATACACCCCAGTTTTGAGGCCAGCCTGGGGTTCGTGCGCAGTGTGTTGCGGGCGGTGGGGGTGCCCCCTCGGGAGGTGGAGCGGTTCGTTTTGGTGCGGCGCGTCCACTTCTATGGCTAGGCCCAGCGCAGGAGGATGTTTGCCAGGGCCTCTGCCTGTGTGAGCGGCGCCGCATGGCCGGCATCCATCTCCACCACCTCCGCCTGGAGCCGCTGGGCACTGGCCCGTTGCAGGGGTGGGGGATAAAAGCGGTCGCGCGTCAGAAGGATGTAGGAGACGGGGCAGGGAACCTTCAACGCCTCGGCGGGGAGGGGGTGGGCAAAGGGGGCAAGGGGGAAAGGCGTCAGACGCTTCAGGAGAAACGCCCCCATCGTTGGATAGTCCATATCGGATGCTAACACGCGCCGCACAAACTCCCGATGGAGGCGCAGGTAGCCCTTGGGAGCGGGCAGAAGGCGTTGGCCCCGCAAGGCCAGACGCACGGCAGGGGGGAGGGCCTGCAGGGGGGCCTGGCCCGCCGGGGGCACCACCCCCGCTACCAGCACCAGACGGCTGGGGGGTTCTTTGAGGAGGGGCACCGCTAAAAGGGTAAGGCCGGCAGTCAAACCGTGGGCGACCACGATGGGCTTACGCAGTCCTTCACGAACGGCGGCGTCGGCTAACGCTTGGGCATACCCCTGGGCGGTGAGGCTCTGGGAGGGGTCGGCACATACACGGCTCCCGTGGCCGGGCAAGTCGGGGAGGGCCACGCGCCACGCCGTAAAAAGGGGATGGCGCACCGCCTCCCGTCGGCGGCGGGCGTCCTCCAAGTAACCCCACACCTTTTCCCACTCCCACTGGCCGTGTCCAGCCTCGTGCACCAGCAGGAAGTCGGCCATAAACCCTTCACCTCCGCTCATAGAGGCCTAAAACGGTGCGCACCGCCCGCACCAGAGCCTCCTCCTCATCGGGGAGCACGGTGCGGGGGTCGAGCACGACCCGCTCGTTCTGGATGCGGGCGATGACGGGGGGGCGCTGGTGGCGCAAGCGTCGGGCCAGTTCCTGTGCCCCCCCTGGGATGGCCTCGGCCGATAGAGCCACCAGCCATGTGGGCAGGGTCTCCCCAGGGAGGCTTCCGCCCCCCAAAGTGGATTCCCCCCGGCACACCTGGGCAGCGGCGCCGAAGGCCTTTTGCCAGGCATGCGCCTGCTCTTCCAGGCTCTGCAAGGGGCGCGCCACCATCTGCCAGATGGGGATGCGCTGCACTGCCTCCCCTTTGAGGTAGTGCAGCAGTGTTGCCGATAGGCCGGCCAGGCTGACCTTGTCTATGCGCACCGCCCGCGCCAGGGGGTGGCGTGCCAGGAGGCGCACCCACTGCTTTTTCCCCACCACTAAGCCTGCCTGAGGGCCCCCCAGCAGTTTATCCCCCGAGAAGAACACCAGGTCTGCCCCGGCGCGAATACTCTCTTGGGGCATTGGTTCGTGGGCCAGGCCGAAGGCCTCGGTAGGGAGCAGGCATCCGCTCCCCAGGTCGTGTAACACGGGGATGCCCCGGGCCTGCCCCAGGGCCACCAACTCCTCCAGGGAGGGTTCGTGCACAAACCCCAGCAGGCGAAAGTTGGAGCGATGCACCCGCAAAAGGGCAGCCGTGGCGGGCGTCAGGGCGCTCTCATAGTCGGACAGGTAGGTGCGATTGGTGGTGCCCACTTCAACGAGCGTGGCCCCGGACTGGCGGAGCACCGCGGGGATGCGGAAGCCCCCGCCGATCTCCACCGCCTCACTACGGGAGACGATGACCTCCTTCCCCGGTGCCACAGCCGCCAGCCCCAGGAGCACGGCGCTGGCGTTGTTGTTCACCACCAGGGCATCCTCGGCACCCGTCAAAGTGCATAAGAGGTGGCGCACATGCTCCTGGCGACTGCCCCGCTCCCCTTCCTCGATATCCATCTCCAGATCGCTGTACCCCCGGGCGACATCGTGCATGGCCTGAATCGCCTCGGGGGAGAGGGGGGCCCGCCCGAGATTGGTGTGCAGGATGACGCCCGTGGCGTTGATCACAGGGCGGGGGCCGACACGCCAGCGCTGCTCTGCTAGGGAAGCTACCCGCTCCGCCAGAGTGTCTAGCGGGGGTGGGGGCTGACCCTGGCCGATGCCTTTGCGGGCCTCCTCCACCACAAGACGCACCAGCCCCACAACCGCCTCCCGCTGGTACTGCGCCACCAGGGCCTGCACAAAGGGGTGGCCCATGAGGCGATCCACGCTGGGGAGGGAGCGCAGGGCCTCACTCACGGCGCACTGGGGATTTGGGGACGCCCTTCACTCTTTGTCTTTGGGGGTGGTGGAGCGGCGTATCTGCTCCACATCACGGCTCAGGTCGGCCTGCCGACGGGCAAGATAGAGGAGGTATCCGAAAAAGACTATCCACACCAGGGCGAAAGCCACGAAAAGATAGGGCAAGGCCGATTGCCCAGGGGCTTGCTGTGGTGGGGAAAAAACCTTGAGCCACCCAATAGGGACAAGCCCCCCGACAATGCTCATGGGCATTCTAGGACGCAACGGCATGGCGCACCTTCTCGACCGCCTCCTCCAGGAGGCGCAGGCGGTAACGGTAGACCAATGTGGAGATATACAACAGGGTGAAGGCGAGCATGGAGGCCATGAGGGTCAGGAACATCGGGCGTTCCACGGCGCCCTCCTCCGCGGCGGGGCCAACCACCAGCTCGGGGTGCACATCCCGCCACAACTCCACGGAGAAGTAGATGAGAGGGACGTTCAGGAAGCCCAAGATGCCCAGCACGGCAGCGAAGCGTGCCCCTTGCGTGCCCGTAGGGGCATACGCCCGCAGGAGCAGGTAGCCCACGTAGATGAGCCACAGGATGAGGGAAGTGGTCAGACGGGGCGACCATGTCCACCACACGCCCCATACGGGTTTGGCCCATAGGGAGCCCGACGCCAGCATCAAAGCCCCCAGCACCACGCCGATTTCGGCGCTGGCATAGGCCAGGTGATCCCAACGGGGATTGCCCCGCCACAGGTAGGCGATGCTGGCCACACAGACAACCCCGAACGCCAAGAAGGCCGTCCACGCCAAGGGCACATGGATGTAGAAGATGCGCTGGACGACCCCCATCGTGGCGTCGGTGGGGGCCCACAAAAATACCAAAGCAAGGCTCCCGATAAAGGCCACCCCCGACACCCCTATCAGGGCCCTCGTGCCCCACCCCACACCCGGGCGCAACGCAGGAGTGGCTGCACCGGCCATAGGTTCCTCCTCTGGGGGGCTACTCCCCCAGCACGAAGTCAAACAGTGCCCCGCCTACGATCAGATAGACGATGTCAAAGGCCACCACCAACCCCAGCCATCGTCCGACGCCCTCGCCCTCCCCTGTTATGATAGCACTGGTAATGGCTATCCCTGCAATGATGACCGGCAGAACAATGGGGAAGAAAAGGACCGGGAGCAACACCTCCCGCGCCCGCGTGTGGGCCACCATGGCCGAAAACACCACTCCCACAGCACTAAACCCTATGGTGCAAAGGAAGGTGGCCGCCCACAGAAGCGGGAGCACAAAGGGCAGGTTGAACAGGGCGGAGAACACGGGGAGCACCAGCGCCTCTACCCCCACCAAGAAGAGCACACTGGCCAGGACTTTGCCGGTGTACAGCAGGGAACGGGGAACGGGGCAGGTGAGGAGGCCCTCCAGTCCCCCCTGCTCCCGCTCCACCGAGAATAAGCGCACAAAGCCCAAGGTGCCCAGGAATGTGATGGCCGCCCACAGCACACCGGGGGCCACAAGAGGCACCAGCGCCGGGCGGGGCTCAAAGGAGAAGGTGAACATTACCACCAGGGCAATGACGAAAACCAGCAGGGGGAGCACCAGTTCCCGACTGCGCACCTCGATCAGGAGGTCTTTCCACACCAGGCCCCACAGCGCGCGGCCGAGCGCCTCCACGCTAGCCCCCTTGCACTCCCATAAGGCGACGGTAGGCGTCCTGGAATGTAGCGGCGTTGGCGCGGGAGTGGGGTTCGGCTAGGGCCACCCGCCCCCGATGCAAGGCCACTGCCTGGTGCCCCAACGCCAGACCCCACGCCACCTGATGGGTGGTTAAGACCACTGCCCCCCCATGCTCACAGTGCTCCCGTATCACCTGCTCCAGAGTGGCTACCGATGGGGCGTCCAACCCCGCCTCGGGCTCGTCCAGCAGGAGCACAGGGGGCTGGTGGAGCAGGGCACGGGCTAACCCCGCCCGCTTTTGCAGACCGTGGGAGAGGGTGCGCACCCGTTGGTGCAGGCGCTCCGTCAGCCCGAGGCGGTCGGCCAGGGTCTCAATACGCGCCGAAGGCCGCTGCAGACCAAACATGCGTGCATAGAACAGCAGGTTCTCCCACACCGTCAGATCCGCATACAGGAAGGGGTTGTGGGTCAGGACTCCCACGCGCCTTTGCACCTCCAGGGGGTGGGTGTGCAGGGGAAAGCCTGCCACCTGTGCCCAGCCCTCCGTTGGGCGGGCCAGGCCGGCCAGCACCTTCACTAATGTCGTCTTGCCCGAGCCGTTGGGGCCCAGCACGACCAACGTCTGCCCCCACTCCACAGCCAGGTTCACCTGGTGCAAAGCCAGGTAGGGGCCATAGGTGCGCGTCAGGCCGCGGACCTCCACAGCGAGCATAGAAGCGCGGTGCTCCTTTCTTGTAAGGAATCCTACTCCCCTCGTGGTGAGAGGGGCAATGGCGGGCGGGCCATATGCTAGGATAGACATGAAACCTGCCAGGGACGGATGGATGGTTGAAACGATTTTCATTGGGGTGGCGTGGCCCTATGCCAACGGACCCCTGCACCTGGGGCACATTGCGGGATGTTACCTTCCTGCTGATATCTTTGCCCGCTACCAGCGCCTGCGGGGCAACCGGGTGCTGATGGTCTCTGGCTCCGATCAGCACGGGACGCCCATCACCCTGCGCGCCGAGCAGGAGGGTCTCACCCCCCAGCAGGTGGTGGACAAGTATCACGCCCAGTTTCTACGGGATTGGGAGCGGTTGGGCATCTCCTTTGACCTCTACACCACCACAGGCACCGACAACCACCGGCAGGTGGTGCACGACCTGTTCCGCACCTTGCTGCACAAGGGGGTAATCTACCCAAGCACCCAACATCAGCCCTACTGTCCTACCGACCGACGCTTTCTGCCCGACCGTTATGTGGAGGGCACCTGCCCCTTCTGCCGCTATGAGCGGGCGCGGGGCGACCAGTGCGAGCGGTGTGGCAAACCTCTTAATCCCCAAGACCTCATCGGGATGCGCTGTCGCCTGTGCGGGCAGACGCCCCAGATACGGGAGACACGCCACTACTTCCTGCGCCTGTCGGACTTCCAGGGGCGCCTGTTGGATTGGGTGCGCACCAAAGAGAGCGTGTGGCGTCCCAATGTCTATAACTTCACTCTGCGCTTCCTGGAGGGGGGGCTCCAGGACCGCGCCATCACCCGCGACCTGGAATGGGGGGTGCCTGTACCTGTGGACGACCCCGACTTCCGCACCAAGCGCATCTATGTGTGGTTTGAGGCGGTGATCGGCTACCTGTCGGCAGCCAAGGAGTGGGCACTGCGGCGGGGGGAGGCAGAGGTGTGGCGGGAGTTCTGGCAGAACCCCGCCTGTCGCCACTACTACTTCATCGGCAAGGACAACATCCCCTTCCACACCGTCATCTGGCCGGCCATGTTGATGGCCTATGGCGATTGGACACCCGAGAAAGGGGGCGCCTACAACCTCCCCTACGATGTGCCGGCCAACGAGTTCCTGAACCTGGAGCGCCAGAAGTTCTCCACCTCCCAGAACTGGGCTGTGTGGGTGCCCGACGCGCTGGAGCGCTATGCCCCCGATGCCCTGCGCTACTGTTTGACGGCCATTATGCCCGAAACCGCGGACGCCGACTTCACCTGGCGGGAGTTCGTGCGGCGCACCAACGACGAACTTGTGGCTACCTACGGCAACCTGGTGCACCGTGTGGTGAGCCTGACGGTGCGCCATTGTGCAGGGCGGGTGCCCCAACCCACCTCCTGCACCCACGAGGATACAGCCTTGCAGGACTTGGCCCGGGCGACCCTGGGTAAGGTGGGGGAGGCGTTGGGGCTGTGCCGCTTTCGGGAGGCGCTAGGGCACGCTATGGCCCTGGCCCAGGAGGCCAACCGCTACTTAGACCAGACCGCCCCCTGGCGTCTGGTGCGGGAGGACCCCCAGAGGGCGTCCGCCGTGCTGTGGACGGCCTTGCTGGTGGTGTCGGCACTTAAGACCTGCATGGCCCCCTTCCTGCCCTTCTCGTCCCAGCGCTTGCACCACATGCTGGGGTGGAGCGGGCGGGTGGAGGACGCCGGCTGGCGGGTGCAGGAGCCGGTGCCCGGCCACCCCTTGGGCACACCTGAACCCTTGTTTGCCAAACTGGACGATCGCGTCGCCGAGGAGGAGGTGCAACGCCTCCTAGCCCAGCGCCGCGGACCCGCAGGATAGGAGGCGCATGACCCTCCGTTTCTATGAGCCCGTAGTGAAAGACCTGGAAGAGGTGCAGGAGCGGCTGCGCCGGCTGGCCCAGGAGGTGGACGATCCCCGCCTGACCCCCCTGTTCGCCCATCCTTTAGAGGTGCCGGGCAAGCGAGTGCGCCCCACCATTACCCTCCTGGCGGGGCGGCTCACCTCCCAGAACCCGGACAAGATCATCCTCATGGCGACGGCCGTGGAGCTGCTACACATCGCCACCCTGGTGCACGACGACACGGTGGACAACGCCGCCCTCCGCCGGGGGCGGGCGACCCTCTCCAAACTGTTCGGCCCCCAGGTGGCGGTGCTGGTGGGGGATTACCTGTTCGCCGCCTCGGCGGTGCTGGTCTGTCAAACAGGGCACCTGGGGGTGGTGCAGCGCTTCGCCGAAACGATCATGGACTTGGCCAGCGGGGAGTTGGAGGAGCACCTGTCCCGAGGCATTCCTACCCAGACTCGGGATCAGTATTATCGGCGCATCTATCGGAAGACTGCCTCCCTGTTCCGCACGGCAGCCGAGTCGGGGGCGATTCTGTGTGGTGCGCCCGAGGCGTGGGTGGAGGCTATGCGCAGGTATGGGTATGCCCTGGGCATGGCCTTCCAGATCGTGGACGACATCCTGGATGTGGACGGGGTGGGGGAGGAGGTGGGCAAGCCGGTGGGCAACGACCTGCGGGAGGGGGTATTGACCCTTCCCGCGCTTCTGTTGCTGGAGCGGTTCCCCCAGGGCAATCCCATCCTCTCCCTGTTGCGGGGGGAGGACACCGAGGCCAACCTGACCCGCGCCCTGGAGATGCTCCGCACCAGTGGGGTGCTCCAGGAGGCGATGCAAGTGGCGCGGGGGTTCTTGCGCCAGGCGGAGGAGGCCCTCGCTCCCCTGCCCCCCAGCGACAGCAAGGAGTGTCTGCTGGCCTTGGCCGACTATGTGGTGGGGAGGCGTAAGTAGGAGAGGACAGATGCGCTACCGGTTCCGACGGTTTGCCTTTGGGTTCCCCCTGGGGCCTTTCGGGTTCGGCCTCTACTTTGGTGCACGGCGATGGTTCGGTCCCCCCTTCCGTCCCTACCGACGGGAGGACTACCGCCGCTGGCTGGAGGAGTATCAGCGCGACCTCCAGGACTACCGCCAAAGCCTGCAGGAGGAACTCCAAGAGGTGGAGGCGGAGCTGCGCGAGGTGGCCGAGGAGCTGCAACGGCTGGGACGGGAGCCCTCCTAGCCCCGCCCCTGTTGCCTGGAGGTGGCGCGGGACCCCGGCGGGCTCCCGCGGCTTCTATTGCCCTCCCCTCGCCTCGGCTCCCATGCGTCGGGGCTTGTCCCTGCCACAGGCAGTAGTAGGTGGGGGATACCCCCGTAAGGGACCCCAGACACCATAGCCTCCCCGACGGCTTCACCGTACCGTCCACCCCCTCTTGACAAAAGTGGAACACCTGTTCTATCCTTTGGCCAGATAGGAAATAGAACTGATGTTCTCCCTCTGGGGGTGCTTGAGGGGAGACACCCCCGGAGGGCCTACAGGGGGGGTACCCATGCAGGACACGCCTCGACGCACAGGCAGACAACTGGGCCTACCGGGCGTCATGCCCCTCCCCCCCGTAGAGGTGGCCCGCCCCAGCACCCTTCGGCAAGGGCAAGAGGTGGTCTACATCGGCCGTGTGCCGGGTGGCCCTAGCCGAGGGGTGTGGGGGCGTGTCCAACGCCTGACCCCCCGAGGGGCGTGGGTGCACTTCGGTCCTGCTGGCTCCTGGCTGGTGCCTCACCACCTTTTGGGCATCCCCCGCCCCGTTGAGGTTTCCCCCTTCCCTGACACGGAGGGGGGCACACCGTGAACGCCCGCGCCCGCTACCAGGAAATCCGTTGCCGCACCGCCCTCAACCGGGTGGAAGGCATGGGCTTCCGCTGGTCGCTCAACCCCTACCGCGGGTGCGTCCACTCTTGCCACTACTGCTTTGCCCGCCGGTACCACGCCTTCCTGGACCTCTCGGCAGGGGAGGACTTCTCGGGCATCGTCTTCGTCAAGGTCAACATCCCCCAGGTGCTCCGCTGGGAGGTGTGGAGCCCCACCTGGCGCAAGGAGGAGGTGGTCATCGGCACCGCCACCGACCCCTACCAGCCCATAGAGGGGAAGTATCGTCTCACCCGCTCCTGCCTGGAGGTGCTCTGCCAGGTGGCTAACCCTATGAGCCTGGTGACCAAGGGCACCATGGTAGTGCGGGACACCGATGTGCTGGCCGACCTGTCCCGTCGGGCGGGGTGTAGCGTGTGCATCAGCGTGCCCACCCTGGACACCGCCATCTGGCGGCGGATGGAGCCGGGCACCCCCCCTCCGCAGAAGCGCCTGTGGGCGGTGGAGCGCCTGGCCCAAGCGGGGGTGCGGGCGGGTGTGCTCATCGCCCCCATCGTCCCGGGTCTTACCGATGGCCCCTTCCAGTTGGCCCAGGTGGTGCGGGCGGCCAAGGAGCACGGGGCGTCTTTCGTGGGGGCGTCCCTTCTGCGTCTCCAGAGTGGCGTGCGGGAGCATTTCCTCCAGTGGCTAGGGGGGGAGTTCCCCCACCTGCGCCCTATCTACCAGCGCCTCTACACAGGGGCCTATGTCCCCTGGCGGTTTCAGTCGGCCGTGTTGGCCCGGGTGGAGGGCCTCAAACAGCGCTACGGACTGGCAGAGCGCCCACAGCCCGGGGCATCGGCACCCCGCCAGTTGGCCTTTGCCCTTTAGCCTTTGGGGGCGAAGGTGCGCAACGCCTCACGCACCATCTCCCGGCTGGAGCCGTGGGCAAAAGCCAGGATGGGGAGGGTCACACCCGCCCCCCGGTAGGCCTCTAGCCCCTCCCGGCACTGGGCGGGCGTGCCCGCAAGGGCCAGGTCGTCCAACATGGTGTCGCTCACCAGGCGGGCAGCGCGCTCTCGGTCCCTGTGCTGCCACGCCTGGCGGATGGCCTCTGCCTCCTCCACATACCCGTAGCGCCGCACCAGGGTGTTGTAGTAGACCCCCATCCCTCCAATGTAGTAGGCCACATGGGCGCGAGCCAGGGCGCGTGCGCTGGCCCCATCGGCGGAGACTGCGGTGATGATGTAAGGGGCGATCTCAATGTGAGAGAGGGAGCGCCCCCGGGCGGCGGCCCCCTCCTCCAGGGGCTTCAGGTAGACCTCCCGAAAGCGGGAGCGGGACGGCAGGAAGGGGATGCACCCATCCGCCAGTTCGCCGGTCAGGCGGAGGTTCTGGGGCCCCATAGCGGCGATGAAGATGGGCAGGTGGGCACGCCGAGGGGTAAAGGCCAGGCGGAAGTTCTGCAGGCGGAACACGCGCCCTTGATAGTTCACCCGTTGCCCGCTCCAGATCAAGCGGAGAATTTCGACATATTCCCGTGTGCGCTCCAGAGGATGGTGGAAGGGGACACCGTGCCACTGCTCAATGACAATCTGCCCGCTGACACCCAGCCCCAAGATAAACCGCCCCCCCGACACTTCGTCCAAAGTGGCGGCGGCCATGCCGATGAGGGCGGGCGTACGGCTGTACACATTCACGATTCCCGCCCCCAACTGAATGCGTTGGGTCCCCAAAGCGAAATAGGCGAGGGAGGTGAACACCTCCCGTCCCCAGGACTCCCCCAGCCACACCGAATGGTAGCCCAACGCCTCCGCCTCCCGAATCAGGTCCAAAGAGGTGACCAGGTCGCTGTCCTCCTGTCGCGGGGTGATGCCTATCCGCTCCATAGCAAGCTCCTTCATCAAGTAGGATATGAGAGGCTCTGGTGCTCCCGGGTGCGTTGCAGGACCACGATGGCCTCCCGCCGGATGGAAAGCAACACCGTCCGCCCCGGGGTCAGGTCCAGGGGGAGGTAACTGTACGGGGGGAAGCGGGCCTCCACCACTGCCCCATTCTCCAATGCCACGCGCAGGGTGTGCACTTGGGGGCCGGGGCGATGCTCTACGATGCGCCCCGTAACCATGTTGTGGCGCACCGCCTCCGTTAGGGGACGGTCGGGGTAGAGAACCTTCACCTGGTGGGGACGAATGTACCCCGTTACAGTCTGTCCCGGGGGAAGGGGTTGGGGCAAGGCCTCTAACAGCAAACCATCCCAGTCCAGGGACAATCCCTCCGGCGTGGAGGCGACCACCTGCGCCGTAAACAGGTTGCCGATACCCAAGAGGCGCGCCACCGCGGCGTCCACAGGGGTGTGAAAGACCTCCTGCACCGGGCCGACCTGCACCACCCGCCCCTGGTGCATAACGGCCAGGCGATGCCCCACAGCGAAAGCGTCCTCTAGGTCGTGGGTCACCAACACCACCACCAACCCCAGGGTTTTTTGCAAAGCGACGAGTTCCCCACGCAGGCGCTCCCGCACGGGGAGGTCAAGGGCCGAGAAAGGCTCGTCCAAGAGCAATACCTGGGGCTGCACTGCCAGCGCTCGCGCCAGGGCCACCCGCTGTTGCTGTCCCCCGGACAACTCCCAGGGGTAGCGGTCCGCAAGGTGCTCCAGATGCATGTGCTTCAGGAGGGCCAGAGCCTGCAAGCGCCCCTCACCCCCCCGCAGAGGATAAGCCACATTCTCCAGCGCCGTCATGTGGGGGAACAGGGCATAGTCTTGGAACACATAGCCGATGCGCCGCAGGCGTGGGGGCACCCAGATAGCGGGGCCAGGCCGCCCGCGGCGGAAGAGGGTGCGCCCATTCAGGACAATCTCCCCCGCATCGGGGCGCGTGAGCCCCGCAATGGTGTGGAGGGTCTGGGTCTTGCCGGCGCCTGAGGGGCCGAACAGCACCAGCACCTCCTGCCCCACCTGCAGGGTGACCTGTAAGACAAAGTCCCCCAGGCGCTTTTCTATGTCCACCAGCAACCGAGCGTCCATGCCGTGCACCCTACCGGCGGCCGGGGGTGGGGCGCTGGGCCTCCATCCTCCGCACCACCCACAGCCCCAGCAAGGATATCCCCGTGAGGAGGAGCACCATCTGATTGGCCAGAGCGTAGTCGCTGTTCTGGACGGCGTCGTAGACGGCTAAGGGGAGGGTTTGGGTGCGCCCTGGGATGCTCCCGGCCACCATTAGGGTCGCCCCGAAGTCTCCCAAGGCCCGTGCCGAGCCTAAAAGGATGCCTGCCAAGATGCCCCGCCGTGCCAAGGGCAGGGTGATACGCCACAGCACCTCCCACTCCCGGGAGCCCAGGGTGCGGGCGACCTGCTCCAGGGCGGGGTCCACACTGGCGATGGCGGCACGGGACGCCTGCACCATGAGGGGGAGGCCCATGACCGCCGAGGCTACCGCCGCCGCCCACCAAGTGAAGACGATGTCTACCCCCAGCCACTCCTTGAGGGGGCTCCCCCTCCCTAAAGCGATGAGGAGGTAGTAGCCCACTACTGTCGGGGGCAGCACCAGAGGGAGGGTTACCACAAGTTCTACTAGTGTGCGCCCAGGAAACCGCAGGCGCGCCAACACCAGGGCTAGTCCCAATCCCACCACGAAGATGATCAGGGAGGCGAGGGCCGTCACTCGCAGGGAGAGGAGGAGGGCATCACTCACGGCGCCTCCCCCAGGGGTGGTCTCACAACAGTCCCCCTAGCGGGCGAACTCAATTTTGCGGAAGGCCTCGGCATAGGGCACCTCCACGCGTTGCCCGTTCAGGCGCGCCCACTCCTTCACCCGTTCTGCCACGGCGTTGAAGTCGCTGAACTGGCTCTTGTGGCAGGCGAGGGCTCGCAGTTTGGTCTCTAAGGTGTCAGTGATGTCGCTAAACACATCGGGCTGGTCCGGCCCCCAGAACAGCACGGCCCCTACCTTATGGGTATCCAGGCCCTCCAGCAGGTGCTCGGGGTAGTAGAGGTGGTCGCGACAGTAGGGGTAGCAGGCGTCCATGGCCACGAGGCCGGCAATGCGGTGATCCCGGTGGGAGAAGCGGAGGCGGGGGAACGGCTCGGAGGTAAGCACCACATCGGGCTTGACGCGGCGGATTTCCCGTACCACCTTGCCCCGAAACTCCTTCGTATCCTCCAGGCCCCCGTCGGGGTAGCGGAGGAACACCACCTCCCTTACTCCCAGCATCCGTGCCGCTTCTATCTGCTCTGCCTCGCGGATGGCGGCCAGGCGCTCGGGGGTGAGGGAGCGGTCACTGGTGCCACTGTCGCCGCTGGTGGCCAGCACATAGACGATGTGGGCCCCCTCCCGTGCCCACCGAGCCACCGTGCCGGCGCACCCGAACTCGGCGTCATCCGGGTGGGCGAATACCACCAGAACCCGTTCGGGCGTGGGCAAGGCGTTGAGCATAGGCATCTCCCTCCCGTGGGGAGCTCTCGGGCGCGGCTCTAACTCCGGAATAATCGCCATCACCCCGCCTGCCCCCAAAGGGCGCTTTCTGTCATGCTATACTACCAGGGATGGCTTCCCCATGTGCATTGGCCGGCGGGAAGGAGAGGCACTATGGCCGTTGCCCCATCCCTGACGGAGCGGTTGGTAGACCGTGCCCTTGCGGTGCGCTGGGAGAAGGTGCCTCCCCAGGCCCAGGAGCGCGTCAAGCACCTCTTTCTGGATTTTTTGGGTGTGGCTCTAGGGGGTAGGGGATTGGCCGACTCCACGCCTGCCGTTCGGCGGGCTGGGCAGGCCTTGGCCAAAGGGGCGCGGGGAACCTGCACCGTGGTGGGGGAGAACCGCCGGTATCCGCCTCCTGTGGCGGCCTTCCTCAATGCCACCTTCGCCCATAGCTTGGACTTTGACGACACCCATCGGGAATCCATCATCCATCCCGGGGCGCCCATCTTTGCCACCCTGCTCGCTTTGGCCGAGGTGCACCACACCTCGGGGAAGGTGTTCCTGGAAGCGGCCCTGGCGGGGTATGAGGTTACCTGCCGCATCGGGATAGCCCACGGGGAGGCGGTGCATCGGCGGGGCTTCCATCCCACAGCCACCACGGGGGTTTTCGGTGCCGTGGCGGCGGGGGCGCACCTGTTGGGCCTGTCCCCAGAGGCGACCTTGGACGCCCTAGGCTTGGCAGGGAGTATGGCCAGCGGCTCCCTGCAGTTCATCGCCACTGGGGGGTGGAACAAGCGGGTGCATGTGGGGCTGGCCGCCCACAACGCCCTGTATGCCCTCACCCTGGCCCAGAGCGGGGTTCGGGGGGCACGCCAGCCCCTGGAAGGCACCTATGGCTACCTCCGCGCCTACGGCGACGGGACGGTGGACATGACCCGCGCCAGCCTGGGGGACGGGGACTGGCAGGTTTTACACACCGCCGTGAAACCCTATCCCTCGTGCCGCTACAATCACGCTGTCATTGACGCCATTGTGGACTTGGCTCGGCGTTACGAGATTGACCCCGCCGAGGTGAGGCGCATCCGCGTAGTCCTGCCCCCGGTAGGGCATGCCCTGGTGGCAGTCCCGCCCGAGCAAAAGCGTCGCCCCCACACCAGTGTGGAGGGTCAGTTTAGCGTCTACTTCGCCGCCGCGGTCGCCCTGCTGCAGAAGGGCTTGACCTGGGGCAGTTACCAGCGCCTGCACGACCCCCAGGTGCAGGCCCTGATGGAGCGCGTCTGTGCCGAGGCCGACGCCACTGTGGAGGGGATGGGGGCGCGGGTAACCCTGGAGGGATACGCCGGCCAGCGGTGGGAGACCAGCATACGCTACCCGCGGGGCGAGCCGGAAAACCCCCTTCCCTGGCCCCACCTGGTGGGGAAGTTCCTGGACCTGGCGTGCACGGTGCTCCCTCGGGAGCATGCGGACCGCCTTCTGGACAGGGTGTCCACTGTGGAGATGGAGGCGGATATGGCCTCCCTTATCTGTCTGTTGCGTCCTGCTTAACGCCTATGCTCCTCACCGGCTATCGCATTCTGGACTTGACAGACCAGTGGGGGATGCTGGCGGGGCGGATGTTGGCCGATATGGGTGCCCAGGTCATCGCCGTGGAGCCGCCGGGGGGCAATCCCGCCCGCCGTCTGCCCCCCTTTTGGAAAGATGACATAACTTGTAGCCTGTTCTGGGAGGCCTATGCGGGGGGCAAGAAGAGCATCACCCTAGACCTGACCCATCCCGACGGGCGGGAGGTGTTCCTGCGCCTTCTGGCCGTGAGTGATGCCCTGCTGGAGACCTTTCCTCCTGGAACGCTGGCCCGCTGGGGTTTGGATCACGAGACCCTGCGCCGAGCCAATCCCACTCTGGTGCACACCTCCATCACCCCGTTCGGTCAAACGGGCCCGTATGCCCACTGGAAGGCCACCGATTTGACTATCCAGGCGATGGGGGGGTTGGCCTATGTAACGGGGGACGCCGACCGCCCCCCGGTGCGCATCTCCTTTCCCCAGGCGTGGGTGCTGGCGGGCATCAGCGGGGCCCTGGGGACGATGCTGGCCCTCTTCCACCGCACACGTACCGGGCAGGGCCAGCAGGTAGACCTCTCGGCCCAGCACGCCGTCGCCCGCACCATGGACCGCCTGATCCCTTTCGTGGACTTGCTGGGAGAGGTGCTGGAACGCCACGGCCACTGGGGGCGCCCCGGCGGTGGCCCCTTGCGTCCATCCCTGTGGCCATGTCGGGATGGGTGGGTGTGCGTGCTTATGGTGGGGGGTGGTGTGGGCGCCAAACATATGCAGGGCCTGCTGGCCTGGATGGAGGAGGAGGGCTTCGACCCTGGCCCCCTGAAGGACATGGGGGAGGTGGACTTTGGCTTCAGTCGGGCCGCCATGATACCGGTTGTGGCGGAGGTGCTGGGGCGCTTCCTGGCGCCCAAAACCAAAGCCGAGATTTGGGAGCAGGCCCAGCGCCGGCGTCTCCTGATGGCCCCCGTCTCCACCCCTGGTGAGGCGGCCCAGGTGGCCCTGCGCATCGCTCCCGACTTCTTCCGCAAGGAGGTGGCACCCGACGGGGCGGTGCGGGCAACGGTGGGGCCGTTTGTGCCTCTGGAGGGGGGCAATCCCCGCCGCGCCCCCGCCCTGGGGGAGCATCAGCGGGAGGTGCTGGTGGATATGCTGGGGTATACCCCGGCCGAAGCGATTGTTTTACGGCGGGTTGGAGCGTTAGGCTGAAGGGCGCCATCGCCCCTCATACCCCGAAGGAGCACAGCGTCCATGCGTCATCGCATCCGCCCTGATCCGATGCGCAACCCCAATCCCCACCTGCCCCTGGCAGGGGTGCGCATCGTGGACTTCACCTGGGTGGCGGCGGGGCCAGCCACGACCCGCTATTTCGCCGACTTCGGAGCCACTGTCCTGCGCATAGAGACCAGCGTCTATCCCGACCCTTGGCGCAACTCCGCCCCCTTTGCCGGCAACACGCCCGGCCCCAACCGCTCCGGGGCTTTCGCCCTGGTGAACGCTGGTAAGCGGAGCCTGACCCTGAACATGCGCACGGCCGAGGGGGTGGGCTTGGCGCGCCGGCTCATCCTGGAATGGGCCGATGCGGTGGTGGACAACTTTACCGCGGGCGTGTTGGAGCGCTGGGGGCTGGGGTACGATGTGCTCTCCAGGGAGCGGCCGGATCTGGTTATGCTCTCCATGTCCACCTTCGGGCGGGGTAATCCGTTGGAGAGCCTGCCCGGTTTCGGCCCCCTCATCACGGCCCTGGTGGGCATCACCAACCTGGCGGGCTGGCCCGACAGCACCCCGGTGCCTCCCGGCCCCTCGGCCACCTATACCGATTTCATCGTCCCCCGGCAGGCGGCCACCGCGCTTATTGCCGCTTTGGATTATCGGGAGCGTACGGGGCGGGGGGTGTATATCCCCCTCTCCCAGTTCCTGGCTTCCCTGCACCTGTTGGCACCCCTGATACTGGACGCCCTAGAGAGCGGACGGCAGGCCCAGCGCCAAGGCAACCGGGATACGGGGTGTGTGCCCCACGGATGCTTTCCCTGCGCCGACGGGGAGTGGGTAGCCATCGCCGTGGAAACGGATGCCCACTGGCGTGCCTTGCGCCAGGTGATGGGGTGCCCTGCGTGGGCAGACGACCCGTGGTTGGACACTGTGCTCGGGCGCAAGGCCCGGGAGGATATGCTGGAGGCCCATCTGGCCCAGTGGACACGGCAATATCCCAGCCAGGTGCTGGTCCAGCGCTTGCAGGAGGCTGGGGTGCCGGCAGGGGTGTGCCACTCGGCGCGGGGCCTGCTCCACGACCCCCAAATGGCCCACCGGGGTGCCTATCCCGAGCTGGAACATCCCGAGATAGGCAAGCATCGGGTGGATGCCCCCGAGATGCTTCTTTCAGCTACCCCGGGCCGTCCTGTGCGTCCTGCCCCCCTCCTGGGGCAGGACACCCTGCTGGTGCTGCGGGAGGTGCTGGGGCTCACGGTGGAGGAGGTGGACGCCTTGCGAGAGAAAGGGGTGTTGCAATAGTTACCACAAGGAATTTGATGACCACTATTGGGTGTAGAGAGGCTAATTCTAGCGACAAAACTTCTGTTTGACGCGGGTGAAAACGCGTTGTCAGCCGTTATACGGAAAATAATCGGCTCAAAACGATACAGGATACACTTGACAATCCTTGCAGAAGGGTTATATTCTTATTTTCTGCTACCATGCCTCTTGCTGTAACCCCTTATCGTGGCCTCACCATCACCGTCAGAGTCCGCCCTGCCTAGGTGAGTTGCGCGCCGGACGAGGAGTGTGAGCATGGCTCTTGCCCGTCGGGGTCTTCCTGTTCGCTCATTTGCCCGCCTGCAACCGCCCCTGGAGGTGCCGGATCTGCTGGCTATCCAGCGGGAGTCGTACCAATGGTTCCTGCGGGAGGGCATCCGTGAGGTGCTGGAGGAGTTCAGCCCTATAGAGGACTTCACGGGCACCCGTTACGCCCTCTATTTTGACGACTACGCCATCGGGGAACCGACCTACACGGAGGCCCAATGCCGGGAGGAGGGGCACACCTACCAGGCCCCCCTGACCATTCGGGCCCGCCTGGTGCACCGCCAAACGGATGTGGAACTGGAGCAGACCCTTAAGTTCGGTGAAATCCCCATTATGACCCCCCGGGGCACCTTCATTATCAACGGGGCCGAGCGGGTGGTGGTGACCCAACTGGTCCGCTCCCCCGGGGCCTACTTCAACCTGGAGCCAGACCCCACCACGGGCCGCCGCCTGGGTGTGGGGAAGATCATCCCCACCCGGGGGGCGTGGCTGGAGTTTGAGACCACCTCCAAAGACCTGCTTATCGCCCGTATTGACCGCAAGCGGAAGGTGCCGGTTACTACCCTCCTGCGGGCAATCGGGTTCGTGGACGATGAGGAGATTATGGCCCTGTTCGCCGATGTGGACACCGCCCCGGACCACCGCTACATCGCCTCTACTTTAGAGAAAGACCCCCTGTCCACGGACTCGGTGCTGCGGGATGTGGAACCCCAGGAGCCTCCGCGCCCGGACTCCCGCTCCCCCGAGAAACAGAGGGAATACGAGCGCAAGAGGGCCGAATACGAGCGCAAGAGGGAGGAGTTTCGGCGCGACCTCCGGGCTATGTGGGAGAAGACCTGGCCGGAGAAGGACGCCAACGGCCAACCCGTGCGCCCCTACCAAGAGGAGCAGGCACGCCGCCTAGCGGCCGCCCGTTTGGTGTTCTACAGCCGGGTGCGGCCTGGGGAGCCCCTGAGTTTGGCCAACGCCAACGCTGTGCTGGAGGCCCTCTTTTTCAATCCGCGGCGTTACGACCTGGGTATGGCGGGGCGCTATAAACTTAATCGCATTCTGCCCAAGCCTCTGCTGCCCGAAGGGAAGCATCGCACTCTCACCCGGGACGACATTGTGGCAGCGGTGCGATGTCTGATTCAGGTGAACAACGGCGCCTATCCGGAGGACGACATTGACGACCTGGCCAATCGCCGGGTGCGCACGGTGGGGGAGGCGGTGCAGAACGCGCTGCGTTTGGGGTTCCTGCGCCTGGAGAGAGCCGTCAAGGAGCGCATGAGTTCCCAAGAGGAGAAGGAGGGGGCTAGCCCCCAGGCCTTTGTCAACTACCGCCCCGTCCAAGCCGTCATCCGGGAGTTCTTCGGCGGTTCCCAACTGGCCCAGTTCATGGATCAGACCAACCCCTTGGCCGAGCTCACCCACAAGCGTCGTCTGTCTGCCCTGGGGCCCGGGGGGCTCTCCCGGGAGCGGGCGGGCTTTGAGGTGCGGGATGTGCACCACTCCCACTATGGACGCATCTGCCCGATTGAAACTCCCGAAGGGCCCAACGTGGGCCTGTTAGTCTCTTTGGCCACCTACGCCCGTATCAACCCCTACGGCTTCCTGGAGACGCCTTACCGCAAGGTGCACCGGGAGCTGCCCAACACAGACCCTGACCTTGTGGGGCGCATCCTACGCCAAGAGGTGCGGGATGGGCAGGGGCGGGTGCTGGCTTCCCCTGGCCAGAAGATTACCCCTGCCCTGTTCAAGCGGCTGGCTGCTCTGCCCGCCCAGACCATCGCCGTGCGCCCCTTCGTGACCACCCGCCCCGAGGACATCGTCTACCTCACCGCCGATAAGGAGCGGGAGGCCATTATCGCCCAGCCCAATGTGCCGGTGGACAGCAAAGGGCAACTCCTGCCCGAACGGGTGGAGGTCCGCAAGCGGGCCGAGGTTACTATGGAGTCCATCGACCGCGTGGACTACATGGATGTGTCGCCCATGCAGGTGTTCTCCGTCTCGGCGGCCCTCATCCCGTTCCTGGAGCACGACGACGCCAACCGCGCCCTCATGGGCGCCAACATGCAACGCCAAGCCGTGCCCCTGTTGGAAACCGAACCTCCACTGGTCGCCACGGGTCTGGAAACTGAGGTGCCGAAATATTCCGGCATGGTGGTGCGGGCCGAAAAAGACGGCTATGTCGTGTATGTGGACGGGGAACGCATTGTAACGGCCGATCATGCCCTCAGTGGGGAACTCATTCAGAGCACCCGCGGACCGGGGACTTTGCTGCAGTTGGCCCGCAATCAACCTGGAGCTAAAGAGTACGTCCTCAGAAAATTCCGCGGCCTGAATGAAAAAACCTGCTTAAATCAAAAGCCCATCGTGACCTTAGGACAGCGAGTCCAGGCAGGGCAGGTTCTGGCCGATGGCCCCGCCTGTTGTCAGGGTGAATTAGCCTTGGGCCGAAATGTCCTGGTCGCTTTCATGTCCTGGGAAGGTTACAACTTCGAGGACGCGATCATCATCAGCGAGCGGCTTGTGCATGAAGACATCTATACCTCCATCCACATTACCGAGCACGAAACGGAGATTCGCGAAACCAAGCTCGGCAAGGAAGAGTTTACCCGCGACATTCCGAATGAATCGCCTCGGAAGTTAGCCAACCTGGATGAGCATGGCGTAGTCCGCGTAGGTACCTATGTGCGTCCCGGGGACATTCTCGTCGGCAAGATTGCGCCCAAGTCGCGCGCTGAGCTGACCCCGGAAGAGAAGTTGCTTCATGCGATTTTCGGTCGCGCTGGTGAAGACGTTCGCAACGTCAGCCTGGAAGTTCCGCCGGGTATCGAAGGGATCGTCATCCACGCCGAGCGATACAGCCGACGGGCCAGCCTGAGCGAAGAGGAACGCAAGGCTCTCGATGCCCAGGAGAAGGAGATTGAACAGCAGGCTCATAAAGCCATCTGTCAGCAATACCGCCAGTTTGTGGAAAACCTGCAACGCATCCTGGAAAAGAAGGACATTCGCGGTCCAGGCGACAGAATCCTGGGACGTGAGAGGGACGAAAAGACGCAATTGGAAGTGGCGGTTCGCCTGGCAACGGAAGACCCTCAGCAATCGTTTCTCGAATCTCTGCTGGAGCCGCTTCGCAGTCCCGAGCGCAAGAGGCAGGTGGAGGAAGCCTATCATCAAGCCATGGAGCGTATCCGCCAACTGCTCGAAGAACGCGAAGCGAAAATCAACTATCTCAAGCGCGGCGAAGAACTGCCTCAGGGCGTACAGCAGATGGTCAAGGTGTGGATTGCCACCAAGCGGCGAATCTCCGTAGGCGACAAGATGGCCGGTCGCCACGGCAACAAGGGCGTAATCGCCAAAATCCTGCCAGTGCAGGACATGCCGTTCCTGGAAGACGGTACGCCTGTGGACATCATTCTCAATCCGTTGGGAGTGCCCTCGCGAATGAATGTCGGACAGATTCTCGAAACCCACCTGGGCTGGGCGGCGGCCCGGCTGGGCTTCCGTGCCATCAGTCCTGTGTTTGACGGGGCGCGCGAGGAGGAGATCCGTCAGTGCCTGCAGCAAGCGGGGCTGCCTGCCCACGGAAAAGTGCGCCTTTACGACGGACGCACGGGGGAGCCTTTCGATCAGGAAGTAACGGTAGGCTACCTGTACATGATGAAACTGCATCACCTGGTGGACGACAAGATTCATGCTCGAGCCACCGGCCCATACTCACTCATCACGCAGCAACCCTTGGGTGGTAA
>JANXCH010000010.1 GCA_025060295.1 Dehalococcoidia bacterium
TGTGTCGCCCGCAGAGGCTCCCTTTCCATCATAGCAGGAGAACAAGGGCGGCGAGGGCTTACGCCCGTGCTAATCGGTCAAGGGGCGCAGGATTGAGGGAACAAGGGTATAGCGAAGGCCCTGGGCACCTTGGCTCGTGAGCACCAAGGAGAGGGGGTTTTGGGCGAGCACATCCTTGTAGGATCTCTCTGACATCCGCTCCGTTGCGAACTGGAAAGCAAGGCTATGAGGCCATTCGGGCAAGGGTGGGGCTGTCCATCCCGTCCACTCGTGAAGGAGTGCCCACAGGGAGACGGCTTGCTGACGGTTTGTCACCCTCGTGAACCCTAAGGGGGAGCTGGGCGGGGTGCCACGCCACTTTGGTGTAGCGGGGCACCAGCAAGGAGCGCAGGTGCAACGGCTCCCGCACACGGCGCTGGGCGAGGGCGACATACTTCGGCTCCACCTCGTAGCCGATGGCACGGCGTCCGAGATGGCGCGCCACTTTGAGCGTCGTCCCACTCCCCGCAAAGGGGTCTAACACTGTATCCCCGCGGTAGGTGTATAGCACAATAAGGCGGTAGGGAATCTCCTCGGGGAAGGGACAGGGATGATCATACTGTCCTGGGGGCACAGGTGCGATGTGCCATATATTGTTGGCCAGCTCATGGGTGAACAATTGGTCTATGGGTATCTTATCTCTCTCCTTCTCCTGGAGCGTCCGCCTCTTCCCCAAGTGCTGCCCCGGTGTGCGGAACACCAAAATGCACTCGGTCATGATATTCGGCTTGTAATAGCCCGGATAGGGGTGTTGAATGGTTACCCCTGCCCGTTTGAGGCCTCCTGTAACCTTATGCCAGATGATATCCTGCTCTAGACTGAAACCGATTCTCTCCATTAGGGGAACGAAGTGGTAGGGCAAGGGGTAGTACTGCCTCTCAAAGAGAACAGTGCCCAACACAACGGCGCAATAACCTCCTGGGATTATGGTTCTGTAAACTTCACGGAAACAGCGCTCGAGCCAGTCTAGGTATTCGTGGTAGGGGCCGCCGTTACGGGTGCGATACCAGGCCCTCGGATTGGCCGTGTGCTGGGCATAGTCAATGGAGTTCCAGTACGGAGGGCTGGTTACCACCAGGTGCACCGAGCCATCCGGCACCTCGTCCATCTGTTCACAAGACTTGTTATAGAGGCGGACCTGGCCCTCCTCCACCACGTCCTCCCGGCCGTTTTTTATCGCCCCTTCCACTGGGGCTTGCGCTTCTCGGCGAAGGCCCGCGGCCCCTCCTGAGCGTCCTCCGTGCGCAGCAACTGGTCGTACAGGTGGCGCATCAGCGCCGCGATGGAGGTCTCGTTGGTGTCCAGCGCTCGATAGGCCACCTCCTTGAAGTAGCGGAGGGAGAGGGGGGCATTGTCTATGATCTTCCAGGCCAGGGCGCGCGCCTCCTCCATCAGGCGCTCCTTGGGCACCACCTTGTTCACGAAGCCGATCTGGTAGGCCCGCTGGGCGCTTATGGGCTCCCCGGTGAACACCAACTCCAACACCACAGCCATGGGTATGAGCTTGGGCAAAGTGGCGGCGAAGGGGGGGAGCAAACTCCACTTGGCCTCGGTGATGCCCAACTGCGCGTCCTCGGCGGCGATGCGCAGGTCGCACATCTGGGCGATGGCCCATCCCCCCGCCAGGGCATAGCCGTTGATGGCGGCGATCATGGGCTTCCAGGTGCGGGGGAACATGGAGAGGCTTTCGGTGCCCATGCTGTCGGTGGCGCGGGCCTGGATGCCGGCGGCGTTGTCGGCGGCCCGCTCCTTGAGATCCCGCCCGGCGCAGAAGGCCCGCCCCGCCCCGGTGATGATAGCCACCCGTGCCGTGTCGTCCTGGTCATAGCGCAGGATGGCTTCTGCAAGTTCCCTCCGCAGTTGGCGGTTGATGGCGTTGAGGGCCTCGGGGCGGTTGAGGGTAATGGTAACGATGGGGCCGTCTTGCTCGTACAGAACGGCGGGGGGCATAAGGTCTCCTCCTTCCCTGCTCTGCTGGGGGGCTTACCACCCCCGTTTGGCCAGCAGGGCACACAGGTCAGCGGTGCGGCAGGCGTAGCCCCACTCGTTGTCGTACCAGCCCAAAATCTTCACCAGGTTGCCCCCGATGACCATGGTGCTGAGGCTGTCAAAGATGCACGAGGCGGGATGGCCCTTGAAGTCGCTACTCACCAGGGGCTCGTCGCAGTATTCCAGAATATCCTTTAGCGGGCCGCGGGCGGCCTCCTGGAAGGCCGCGTTCACCTCCTCGGGCGTGGTGGAACGCTCCACCACTGCGACCAGGTCGGTAACCGATACGGTGCTCACCGGCACCCGGAAGGCCAGGCCGTGAATCTTGCCCTGCAACTCGGGTATCACCACGCCCACCGCCCGCGCGGCCCCCGTGGTGGTGGGGACAATGTTCATAGCGGCGGCGCGGGCACGGCGCAGATCCTCGTGGACCAGGTCCAGGATGCGCTGGTCGTTGGTGTAGGCGTGCACTGTGGACATCAGGGCCTTCTGAATACCGAAGGCCTCGTGGAGCACTTTGGCCATAGGGGCCACGCAGTTGGTGGTGCAGGAGGCGTTGGAGAGGATGTGATGCTTGGCGGGGTCGTAGCGGTGGTCGTTGACGCCCAGCACCACCGTCAGGTCTTCGCCCTTGGCGGGGGCGGAAATCACCACTTTCTTGACAGTGCCCCGCAGGTGGGCACGGGCTTTGGCGGCATCGGTGAAGCGCCCGGTGGATTCCACCACCATCTCCACCCCCAGGGAGGGCCAAGGGATAGCCCCCGGCTCCCGCTCCGAGAACACCTGCACCCGCTTGCCGTTGACGAGGATGGCATCCTCGCTGGCCTCCACAGTGCCGGGGAAACGGCCGTAGTTGCTGTCGTATTTGAAGAGGTGGGCATTGGTGCGAGCATCGGTCAGGTCGTTGACGGCCACCACCTCCAGTGTGGTGGGGTGGCGCTCCAGGATGGCTTTCAGCACTTGGCGTCCGATGCGGCCAAAGCCGTTGATGCCGACGCGTACAGGCACGGCGACCTCCTGTCAGGGGGGTACGCCTTGATTGTAGCATAAGAGCCTGCGGGGAAAGCCAGGGCGGGGTGGGTGGCGCTCCCTCCCGCTCAGATTACACCACAGGTGCGCACGCCTGCGGGACGCCCCTGGATAACGGAGCATGGGCAGTGTTCTGGAAAAGTTTCCCTCACAGGTGTTCCCGAAGCAGAGGCGTTTTCCCCTCCTGGCCGTGGGCCACACACGCCCGTTCACTTGTTGGCAGGTGGGTGGCGCGCCCGCTCCTTTTCTGCTAGGATAGGCCCCAGCATGGCGTGGCTGGTGCGTGGTCTAGTCGTCCTTGTGGACGGGGCGCTGGCGCTCCTGGACCTCCTGCGGGCGCTCCTGGGGGCGGTGCGCTTCGCCCTGGTGAGTGGCCTATCCCCCGCCTACTTGCGTCAGCGGCGGGAGTGGTTCTCCCGCAAGATGCTGGGGCGTCCTTTGGGGGTGCGGGGTATCCTGGCCTTCGGCCTCTGGCACGCCGACCTGCGCCGCGGACGACGGGGCACCAGCATCTCCTAGCACTGTCGGCACGCCCGGGGAAAGGAGGGGCCTATGGCGCTGTCCCTGACGGTTACCACAGGACGCAGTGTGGTGCTCACCCGCAACGGGATGGTCTGCTCCGCCTCGCCTTTGGCGGGGGCGGTGGGGCTGCGGGTGCTCCAGGAGGGGGGCAACGCCATTGACGCCACCATCGCCACCGCCGCCGCCGAGGGGGTGGTGCTTCCCCCCATGTGCGGCCTGGGGGGCGAGGTGTTCGCCCTGGTCTACTGGGCACGGGAGGGCAAGGTCTACGGCGTCACGGGGAGCGGGAAGGCCCCCCTCAAGGCCACACGGGAGTTCTTCGTCTCTCGCGGCTACACGGTCATGCCCCAGGACGGCCCCCTGGCAGTGGCTATCCCCGGGGAGGTGGACGCCTTTGACACCCTCCTGCGGCGCTTCGGCAGTGGGAAATTCAGCCTGGCCCGCCTGTTGGAGCCGGCCATCGCCCTGGCGGAGGAGGGGTTCCCTCTGCCCCCTCGCATTACCCGCTATCTGGTCGTCTTTGCGCCCCAGCTGGCGCGCCACCCCTCCACAGCGCGCATCTTTCTGAACAACGGCAGACCCTACCAGCCCGGGGATATCCTGCGCCAGCCCGAGTTGGCCCGCTCTTTGCGCGCCATCGCCGACAAGGGGCCGCGGGAGTTCTACGAGGGGGAGTTGGCGCGCAGGCTGGTGCAGGGTCTGCAGGAGGAGGGAGGCCTGTATACCCTCCAGGAGTGGGCAGCCCACCGCACCATCGTGTACGACACCCCCCTTACCACCACCTACCGGGGCTTCACCGTCTACGAGACGCACCTGCCCTCCCAGGGCATCCTGGTGCTCCAGATGCTGAACATCCTGGAGGGGTTGGATTTGCGGGGCATGGGCCACACCAGCGCCGATTACATCCACCTGCTCACCGAGGCCAAGAAACTGGCCTATGCCGACCGCTTGGCCTACCTGGGGGATCCGGAGTTTGTGCCCGCCCCCTGGCAGGCTCTGCTGGATAAGGGCTACGCCGCCGAACGGCGCAAGGCCATAGACATGCGGCGCGCCGCCCCTAGCGTCGCGCCAGGAGCCCTGGCTGTGCCTGCGGGCGACGGTGCCACCAGTTACTTCTGCGTCATAGACCGCCAGGGGAACGCCGTCTCCTTCATCCACAGCCTCTCCAACGCCTTTGGGGCGTGCCGTGTGGTGGGGGATACGGGCATCCTGCTGAACAACCGGGTGGGGCGGGGCTTCAGCCTGGTGGAGGGGCACCCCAATGTCATCGCCCCGGGCAAGCGCACCATGCACACCCTCAACGCCTATATGGTGTTCCAGGGGGGGCGTTTGCACCTTATCGGGGGCACGCCGGGGGGCGATAATCAGCCCCAGTGGAATGTGCAGGTGCTCACCCGCCTGCTGGACTTCGGCCTGAACCCCCAGGAGGCCGCCGAGGCCCCCCGCTTCACCCACTTCCCCGGCACTGACCCCGTCGCCGTGGATGCGCCCCCCGAACTGCGCCTAGAGGAGCCGTTCCTGCAGAATACAGCCCTGGTGGACGACCTGAAGCGCCGCGGGCACGCCGTCGGCCCCTATCCGGCGAGTGGCTTTTTGGGCGGGGTGCAAATTATCGCCATAGACCCCGCCACGGGGGTGCGCATGGGAGGCTCCGACCCCCGCTGCGACGGGGGGGCATACGCCCATTAGCAGATGAGGCGGCACGGCCTGCCGCACACGGGAAGGGGCTTCCCCTCGTCAGGGTCTAAGGGGCGGGCGCGGGGGCGGGCTTGTCCGAAGGCGGGGTGTCCTCCACCACCCGGTAGGCGAAGTCGCAGAAGGGGGCACCCTGCATAATCGTCTGGGTGCGCTGCAGGCGGATGCGGGGGTTGAACCCCTCCACAAAGGCGAAGTCCCGGTTGCAGGAGAGCAGGTGCCCGATATCCCCCAGCCCCATCTCCCGATACATCTCGGCGAAGCGACAGCGCACCACCCGAAACACATACTCCGTCTCGGTCTCCTTCACCACCTCTATCTCCAGGTCGCCGGGGCCGTGGCGTCCCTTGCTCATGGCCTTGAAGTCGGCCAGGGTGGTGCGTCCCAGGCGCTGGGCCTGCTCCCGCCCCTGGGCGGAGGCGATGCGGGCGATGGCCTTCTGCACAATGGCATTCGCCCGCTCCGTCCCCAGTTCCTCTTGCAGGGTGCGGATGAACGGCCCCAGCACCCGCGCCTCAATGGTGCGCTGTTGCAACAGGGTCAGGCGGGGCAGTTCGGGGGGCATGCCGACCCCTACCCGCCCGCCACGGCGGGCACAATGCTCACCTCATCGCCGGGCTTGGTAGCCGTATCCAAGCCCTGCAGGAAGCGCACATCCTCCCCGTTCACATAGATGTTCACGAAGTAGCGCACCTCGCCGTTCTCGTCCAGCAGGCGCTCCCGGAAGCCGGGGAAGCGGGCTTCCAGGCGCTCCACCACCTCGGCGACGGTGCGGGCGTCCACATCCACCTTGTCCAGCCCCTGGGTGAGCCGCCGCAGGGGCGACGGAATGCGCACCACAACGCCCATGGGCCAATCCCTCCTGCCCTCACAGGGTCTCTACACCCATTTTACCCTTCCACCACATCCCCCGTGGCCAGGTCCACCCGCACCCCCAAACCCCGCGCCCACTCCAACGCCTGCTGGATAGCCGACTCCTCCCCCGACAGCTCCAGAACCACCCAGCCGTAGTCCTCCCGCACATCGGCGCGCCGGATGTTGGTTACCACGGGGAAGCGGTGCCCCATCTCCCAGATGATGGGGCGAGTGATGAGATGTGGGGGGAAGGTTAACTTGACCCGCTGTTTGCCCATACCCCTCACCGCCCGTTGAGCGCCCGCTGGAAGGAGGCCACCGTCGGCTCCACCACCAGAGGGCGCGCCACCCCTGCCACCACCTCTTGCGTCTTCAGGCCGTTGCCCGTGATGTAGGCCACCACCACCTCGTCCCGGCGGATGACCCCCTGCTGGGCCAGGCGCTTCAGGGCCGAAATGACCACACCCCCTGCCGTTTCGGTGAAGATGCCCTCCGTTTCGGCCAGGAGGGTGATGCCCTGGGCCACCTCCTCCTCGGGAACGGCCACGGCCGTGCCCCCGCTGGCCCGCAACACCCGCAGGGCATACACCCCATCCGCCGGGTTGCCGATGGCCAGGGACTTGGCGATGGTCTGGGGACGCACGGGGCGCACATGGGTGTGCCCCGCATGGAAGGACTGCACCACGGGGCTACACCCCTCGGCCTGGGCAGCGTGGATGCGGGTGTGCACCGGCCCCGCCACCAGACCCAGGTCCACAAACTCGTGCAACCCCTTCCACACCTTGGTCAGCAGGGAGCCCGAGGCCACAGGGATGATGCAGTGGTCGGGCAAGCGCCAGCCCAACTGCTCCACCACCTCAAAGGCCAGGGTCTTGCTCCCCTCGGCGTAGTAGGGGCGCATATTGATGTTCACGAAGGCCCAATGATAGGTATCGGCCAACTCGGCGCACAGCTTGTTCACATCGTCATACGACCCTTTCACCGCCACCAAGGTGGGGCCATACACCGCCGTGCCGATGACCTTCCCCTGCTCCAGGTCGGCGGGGATGAAGATGAAGGCCTTCATCCCGGCGCGGGCGGCGTGGGCGGCCACGCTCCCCGCCAGGTTGCCCGTGGAGGCGCAGGCCAGGGTGTCGAACCCGAACTCCCGGGCCTTGGTGGACGCCACCCCCACCACCCGGTCCTTGAAGGAGTAGGAGGGGTTGACGGCGTCGTTCTTCAGGTAGAGGTGGTCCAGGCCCAACAGGCGCCCCAGGTTGGGGGCCTTCAGGAGGGGGGTGAAGCCCGTCTGCATATCCACGGCGTGCTCCCCGTCCACGGGGAGCAGGTCCTGGTAGCGCCACATGGTGAGGGGGCCTTTTTGGATGCGCTCCCGGCTCACGACGCGGGCGATGGCGGGGTAGTCGTAGACCACCTCCAAGGGCCCGAAGCAGAACTCGCACACATGCAGGGGCTGAATAGGATACTGGCGCTTACACTCGCGACATTGGAGGGCACGGACGAAGGGCAAGGGGCATCCACCTCCGCACAGGGACGGCGCAGGGCCTACTGATAACGGATTGTAGCAGGGGCGGGGAGGGGGGTCAATAGGAGCGGGGAGGGGGTGCTTCGCTCCGGAGGGAAGGGTGCGGGGATGTGCTCCGGCAGGGGAGGGCGTCGTCAGCCCTCACGAGGAGCGCGCCTTCCGCTCCGCATCCCACAGTGGTGGAGCGTGCACGGGTGAGGTATGTGCGCACGGGGGGCACAAGCGTCCCCCTCCGCATCCCACAGTGGTGGAGCGTGCACCCCCTTCCGTAGCCGTTGTGGAGGGGCGTCTTGTCCCCTCCGCATCCCACAGTGGTGGAGCGTGCACCGCCAAGGTACGGAGGGAGGTGTCGCGGGAACTTTTTGCTCCGCATCCCACAGTGGTGGAGCGTGCACGAGCCTGGAGATGTAGTCTGCATCGACTATCTTAACCCTCCGCATCCCACAGTGGTGGAGCGTGCACCCCACCCCATGGACACGAGTGGATATCCCTAAGGCAGAATGCCTGGGGCGACGGATGTCGCCGGGATATCCTTCTCGCATGTGCGCCGTGCGTGCGGCGCACCCCCTGGGCGTGCAGGCTCCTGTCGCAGAGGCGACTATGCCCACCCGATGGGGACCCAGGGGGCCACAGTGATAAGGTGCTGTTCTTGCCGTCGACCCCCCTTTGCCTCCCCACGACCAGAGGTCGACGGCACAGGTACTCTAGCGCTCCTGACGCAGGATGTCAAGGCCCCCCTGGGCGATGTTGCGCGCCGCGTTGTAATCCCGCGGGCACGTGTTCCCACAGGGGCACTTAAACTCCCGCTGGTCCAGGGAGAGGTCCTGCTCCTTCCTACACTTGTAGCACCGCTTGGTGGTGCCGGCGGGGTTCACCCTTATGACACGGATGCCCTTCGCCCGCAGCTTGCTCTCCAGGATGTTCAGGAAGTAGCCGATGGGGAACTTGAGGGTCTGCCCCTTCAACTCATAGGTGAAGAAGGTCGGCTTGCGCAGGTCCAGGTTCTCCAGGGCCACCGCCTCGGCCCCGCCCTCCAGGGCGTAGTCCACCACCCGGTTGGCCAGGCGGTTGGCCCACCAGCGCCGGTAGCCCTCCCACCTCTTGCGCAGGGTGTGCAGGGGCTTGAACTTATAGCCCTTCCCGTGCCCCCGCCGTGCATCCCGCAAGGTCATGGTCTTCTGAATCTCCCTATACCTGCTCAAGAGGTTCTCCCGCATCCGGCGCAGGTCGCTCCCCTCCCAGTATTCCCGTTTCAAGGAGTCCGTCCACGCCGCCACCACGGCGTAGTGGATGCCCAGGTCAATGCCCATCACCCGCCCAGGCACAAAGGTGGGGCGCTGGGGCTGAAAGGTGTAGGCGATGCTCACAAAGAACTTCCCCCCCTGTCGGGTAATCGTCAGGTTGCCGGGCTTGTATTCCCGCGAGCGGATGCGCTCCAAGACGGCCCGCTGGGAGTCGTTCCCTGGGGGGATGAGTTCCAAAATGGGCTGTTGTTTCCCTTTCAGGATGGGCACCCACACCGTATCTTTCCCGACCCGTCATCCAGGAACTTCCACACCCTGTCCCGCACGGCCACACGGGTGGGCTTGAAGGAGGGGAAGGAGGCCCGCCCCCGCAGGGCCTCCCGTATCGCCCGCCTTTTGGCCCGCGCCTCGCTGTGGTAGAACACACTGCGCACGGCATCGGGGAGGAGGTCCCGGAAGGGCGCCTGTTCCTCCGGGGCGGTCTGGTTGGAGACTTTGGTGACGATGTCCCAGTGCTTGGCGTCGGGGTTGAGCACGTCCTCGCGGATGAGGGCGTTGCCATAGGCGGCCGACAGGCGCGCCACGCGGGAGAAGAGGGTGCGCCACTCGGAGGGGGTGTAGTTGACGGGGAAGGCCTCCAGGCGCAGGGCAAGGGTAACTTTGCCCTTTTTTTGCTTTTGGAGGGCCTTGTCAGAGGCGTCGGCCATATGCTACCCCTCGCCGCACAGCGCACCCCGCCCCAGGGGATGGTGGGCGGGCCTGGATTCGAACCAGGGACCTCGGTCTTATCAGGACCGCGCTCTGACCACCTGAGCTACCCGCCCCGTGCGGGGGACGCCAGGGGTGCGCCCCGCTCCGCATCCCATTCTACCACAATCTCCACGGGCGTGTTGCGGGCCACAATGAGTTCCATGGTCTCCATGCTATCGTTCACGGGGGCGTGCACCGCCCCGGGGGGGACATAGATGAAATCCCCCGGCCCGATGGGCAGGGCCTTCTCCAGCCGTTCGCCCACCAGGAAGCGCCCCCGCCCCTTGAGCACATAGATGGCCGATTCGCAGTTCACGTGGTAGTGGGGGCTGGAACGGCACCCAGGGGGGATGCGGGCGATGGCCAGGTGGATGCCGGTGGTGCCACACAGTTTCTGGGAGACCCCGGCGTGGCGCGTCATGGCACCCGAGGACACCTCCACTTCATACTGGTCGGGATGGATGACCGTGACCTCCTGCGTCATATGAGCCTCCCTAGAGGTGTGCTGGCCCCTCGTCGCGCACCTGGGGCCAGGGGCACGGGACACTCCGTCTTTTTTATAATACCCTGGAACACCACGCACAGGGGGTGCCGTATGCCCGACTATAGCACCTACCAACACCTGCTCATAGAGAAGCGGGATGGGGTGGCCTTTTTGACCATGAACCGCCCCGAGTCCCTGAACGCCACCAACGCCCGCCTGCACGCCGAACTGGCGCGCATCTGGCGCGACCTGGGGGACGATCCCCAGGTGCGGGTGGCCCTCATCACCGGGGCAGGCAACGCCTTCTCGGCGGGGGGCGACTTCGCCATGCTGGAAACCATGGCCGGCAACCCCGAGGTCATCGCCCGCAATATGCAGGAGGCGCGGGACATTGTGTACAACATGCTGGAGTTGGAGAAGCCCATTGTGTCGGCCATCAACGGGGTGGCGGTGGGGGCGGGATTGGCGGTGGCCCTGATGGCGGACATCTCCATCGCTTCGGAGCGGGCGCGCTTCACCGATGGGCATATTCGCCTGGGGGTGGCGGCGGGCGACCATGCCTGCATCATCTGGCCCCTGCTGTGCGGGATGGCCAAGGCCAAATACTACCTGCTCACCTCCGACTTTCTGGATGCGCGGGAGGCGGAGCGCATTGGTCTGGTGAGCATGGTGGTGCCCCACGAGGAGTTACTGCCCAAGGCGTGGGAGGTGGCGCGCAAACTGGCCTCGGGCCCCCAGCCCGCCATCCGCTGGACGAAGCGGGCTCTCAATCAGTGGCTGCGCCTGGGGGGCATTGCCTCCTTTGACTACTCCCTGGCCTTGGAGATGCTGGGCTTCTTCGGCCCCGATATGCGGGAGGGGCTCCAGTCCCTGAAGGAGAAGCGGGCGCCCAGGTTCCCGTCCGCCGCCTCCTGACCCTGCCCCTAGCCCCTGTCGGCCGACGACGCCTCCTCCCACGCCACGGCCAGGGAGGCGACACTATCCCCCTCCTCCAGGGCGATGATGCGCGCCCCTCGGCTGTCCCGATGGTAGGTGGGCACCTCCCCCAGGGTGGTGCGCAGGACATGGGCTTTGGCGGTGGCCACCACCAGGTCGGCCTCCGGGTGGGGGGGCACCACCCGCGCCAGGGCCACGGGGCCTGTCTTGTCGGAGACAGCGAAGGTGGCGATACCCTTCCTCCCCCGCCTTAGGGGGCGGAACTCGTCCAGGGGGGTGCGCTTGCCGAAGCCCTGGGCGCTGACCACCAGCAGTTCGCCCCCGGGGCGCACCACCTCCATGGCGACCACCTGGTCGTCCTTCGCTAGGCGGATGCCCCGCACACCCCCCGCCTGACGGGAGCGCTGGGGGATGGACGCCACCCGGGTGCGCAGAGCCTTCCCCCGGCGGGTAACCAGCACCACCTCATCCTCTTCCCCCACCACCTGGGCGGAGACCAGTTCGTCGCCCGCCTCCAAGTCCATAGCCACCAGGCCCGCGGTCCGCACACTGGCCAGGGCTGCCAGGGGGATGCGCTTCACCTCGCCCTGCCGGGTGCACAGGAGCAGGAACGCCTCGCCCCCCAGGGCGGAGACGGCCCGCACGGAGGTGATGGCCTCCCCCGTGCCGATGCCCACCAGGTTGGCCAGGGGTGTGCCCCGGGTGGCGCGGGTGGTGTCTTCGGGGATGTCGTAGACCTTGAGGGCATACACCCACCCCCGCTTGGAGAACAGGAGGAGGGTGTCGTGGGTGTCGCACACCACCAGGTGGCGGACGGCGTCGTCCTCGCGGGTGAGCATGCCCTTCACGCCCTTGCCCGCCCGGTGCTGGCGATGGTAGGTGCTGACGGGGATGCGCTTGATGTAGCCATTGGCCGAGAGGGTAACCACCACCTGGGCGTGGGGCACCAGTTCCTCCCGGGAGAGTTCCCGCACCTCCTCGGCGAGCACCTGAGTGCGGCGGGCGTCGCCGTAGTCCTTCTTCAGTTGGAGGGTTTCCCGGCGCACCTCGGCCAGAATTTTGCGGGGGTCGGCCAAAAGGGCCTGGAGGCGTTCAATCTCCTGGCGCAGGGCCTGGTATTCCTCCTCCAGTTTCTGGCGGTCCAGGGCGGTGAGGCGGCGCAGTTGCATGTCCAAGATAGCCTGGGCCTGCACCTGGGTGAGGCCGAAGCGCTCCATCAGGCGTTGGCGGGCGGTGTCGGCGTCGGGGGCCTGGCGGATGATGCGAATGACCTCGTCCAGGAACTGGAGGGCGATGCGCAGGCCCTCCAGGATGTGGGCGCGCTCCTGGGCCTTGCGCAGGTCGTGCTGGGCGCGGCGGGTTACCACCTGCTGGCGATGCTGGATGTACAGTCCCAGCATCTCCTTCAGGGAGAGCACGCGGGGCTGGCCCTCCACTAGGGCCAGCATGTGCACGGTGAAGGCGCTCTGCAGGGGGGTGTGCTTGTAGAGGTTGTTCAGGACGATGTCCGCCTGGGCTTCCCGCTTGAGTTCCACCACTACCCGCAGGCCCTCCCGGTCGGATTCGTCCCGCACCTCGGCGATGCCTTCTATCTTCTTTTCGCGGGCGAGGGTGGCGATGCGCTCCACCAGGGCGGCCTTGTTCACCTGGTAGGGAACTTCCGTGATGACGATGGTGGGGCGGCCCTTTTTGGGCTCCACCACCTGGGCCTTCCCCCGCACCAGGATGCGCCCCTGGCCGGTGGCATAGGCGCGCAGGAGGCTCTGGCGCCCTGCGCCTGCCAGGACGATGCCCCCCGTGGGGAAATCGGGCCCCTGCACGATGCCCAGCAGGTCCTCCACGGGGGTGTCGGGGTCGTCTATGAGGCGGACGATGGCATCGCACACCTCCGCGAGGTTGTGGGGGGGGATGGAGGTGGCCATGCCGACGGCGATGCCGCTGGCCCCGTTGACCAGCAGGTTGGGCAGACGGGCGGGGAGCACGGCGGGCTCCTGCAGGGAGCCGTCAAAGTTGAGGACGAAGTCCACCGTGTCCCGGTCAATGTCGGCCAGCATCTCCTCGGCGATGGGGGCCAGGCGCGCCTCGGTGTAGCGCATGGCGGCGGGAGGGTCGTCGTCAATGGAGCCGAAGTTGCCCTGGCCGTCCACCAGGGGGTAGCGGAGGGTGAAGTCCTGGGCCATGCGCACCATGGCCTCGTAGACGGGGGCGTCGCCGTGGGGGTGGTATTTGCCCAGCACCTCGCCCACGATGCGGGCGGACTTTTTGTAGGGGGCGCCGGGGCGCAGGCCCAGCTCCTGCATGGCGTAGAGGATGCGCCGTTGGACAGGCTTGAGGCCATCCCGCACATCGGGCAACGCCCGCGCCACGATGACGGACATGGCGTAGTCCAGGTAGGAGGAGCGCAGTTCCTCTTCTATGCGGACGGGGGTGAGGACTTTGGCGATGGCAGGGCCAGAGACCATATCTACACTCCTGCAGGGGCCTGGGGGGCAGACAATGATGCGTTCATCAAGCGACGATCGTTATCGAACATCACTTTTACTCCGCCTCCTCCCCCTTGTCAAGATCGCGTGGATGGTTATTCCTGAGAATATAGAGTACGTAATGCACTAAGTTCTTCATTATAGATGGCAATAAATCCTCGAGGGAGTCGAAGTCGTTACTATGTTGTGCATCACTGAGAGCTTTGTGAACAGCTACGGCGCAATAATAGATCGAACTGCAGTAACGCTCAATGAAAAATTGTCTTGCCTTCTCGAAAAGTTTAAGTTGTTGCAACGCGTTTTCGAATATTGTAGCGTTCATATTGATATACACATCCATGCTATCAGACGATCTTCTCACATCAGCGATATCGTCGCCAGTCCAAGAGCGATTGTAACCCAATTTTTCGCCGATCTCTTGCCATTGTGACCTATCCACTGGAATGGGCCGGGGATAACTTGCTGAGCCTGGTAACTGGGGATTCTTCTTTCCAGGGTTTTGTTTAGTAGGATGGGGGGGTATATAACGAACCTGCAATTGGACTGTTAGGGGATCTAGTTCAGGTCTAGTCAGTTTTACAGTAACGAGTGTGGTTGATCCTTCCCGCGCGTCTCTTGCAGGTTTCAGAGTTAACCAAATGATGCCCTGACGAATTTCACGAGATTTCAACATCTCGGGAGGATGCACGATCAGTGTACCTCCTCTACCGGGGGGACGACGGAAATAATCGTCACTCGCATCGGTTTCGAGTAAAACACGGACATAGGAATTGATCGGTAGGGCTTTTTGATACAAACCTTTGCCTTCGTTCCATTTGTGTATACGTAAATAAGTAGGTATCTCTCTGCCTCGCCACTGAATACTCTTCACAGGACCTGGATCCACCGCTGCTATCGGCCGAGAAGAACCGGATCGGAGTATAAAGCGCCCGAAGTAAGGGTCACTTACTACTGAATCCAATATAACTTGATCCAATTTCTGTTGATCTCTTGCGACCGAACTGATAATATTTCTGCGATATTCTTCTTTCCAGGCTTTGAGTGTCGAGGATTCGCGCAACTCTTCGGCTAAAGCATCTTCGATACCCTTTGTATCCACACCTTTAGCCATCCGGTCACGCGAAGCCATGAAAACCCTCTCCAAAATATTCACATCATCATCAGAACAATCGATATGAACCAATAGTTTATCGGCTATATAGGGTTTTTCGGCCTTCGATTTCAAAAAAGATCGACCGATAGTAGCATGGGTTTGACCATTGATGGTAAAAAATATAGCCTCGTCGTCACTGAAAAATTCGTTTTTTCTAGCTTCAGGTGAAAACGAATACTCCACTATATGTCTGTGTCCCAGTACCTTCAAATCAGCCTCAATATCCGTCTCGTCTTTCAAAAGACTGCGATCATCCACCTTGATCCGATATTTGTTGCCTAACAGTATCTTGGACGGGCTATGACCGCCATATTGGCGTTTATCATATAATATTATTGGTAGCGCAGGATAATAAAGGCGTCGATTCAGTTCTCTCCATAATCCGAGGGTGATCACACTGGTATCTCGCAGCTCGTAGTTGAACAATTTTATGAAAGTCCCGTGACTCAGCATTCTATCTTCACGCAATAACGGCAAATCCTCGCCTGAGAAAGAAAAAATCGGACCGTCTTCTCGGGTGCAATACTCAAACCAAGACGAACGATCACCTGGCCCCGCTCTATGCCATCGTATTAGTGTGAAACCCCACAAATCCTGCTGATCCCCCCTGAGCAACTTCGGATGTCGCCTTGATAATATGAATTTGTATCCATTGTTCCCGCAAAAACGCAGGACGCCCGAACTGCCCATATGATATTTGCCTTGAACAAACTGTATACGCAACTTCACACCAGCATGTAAAGCTAAAAATGTTTGCTCAAAATCAGAAGGGTGTTGACCCTCACCGGTATCAATAACACAAATGTTCATCGCTTCCTTCTCACCGTCGGCGACGACCCATATGTTATTTTCTGCTAACTCTCTGCGTTTTTTGTGATTACTTCTGAAAAATCGCCCTCGCGTATACCGAAGAAACGCTCCACTGCATCTGCCATGTTCCGTGGCGCTTGCGGGCTTTCGGGATCAATGCCCCTCAATCTGCACTCGCGGAGGAGAACATGGTCGATACTGTTGACGATTATATCTGTCGATGCTGCGACAGGCTTTTGTTGCTGGTTGAAAACGGTTCCGGCAAACTGTCTGCCACCATAAGTTTTCCACCTAGCATTGTGTAATAGAGGGTGGTGTTCGATCAGATCAGTTACTGCGTTTTCGCTTTGTGCTCCGGCAAGCGCTAAAGCCAACTCTTTTTCAGAAGTCATACTCAGCCTCCGTTACTATATAATCTTATTGCCGCTTTTTTGCGACCTACTGCGTCGTTTGCGCCTTGCACTAACTGTTTCTGTTCCCCATGATACTAGCGCATAGTATCCCCGTTGCCCGGCTTGCACGAACCGCTTGTCGCGTGTGATCTGTGTGAGTAGATTTGCTGCCGGGTCTTTGCCGCCGATGTAGACCCCATTTGCGAGGACTTTTTCCGCTATCATTCTGTAGTGCATAGGCTTACCATATCCGCATAAAACATCATATGCTACATCAACAGGTCTCCGCCCACGCTCTTGCTGTGTAGAAGGATTCTCAACCGCCAAACCCTCCAATCGCAATAATGCGTCAACATGGTCTAACTTTTCTTGTAAAATCTTCTTTTTTTGTTCCAAAGGCTTGATTTCCCGTACATATTGAGCGTGTATTTGAGCCAGCGACGCATCAACGCTCTGGAGCTCGGTTATCAGACGCTGGCGCGTCGCCTGTAGCTCCTGTAACCACAGACCACTTTTGTCATCTTGCTGTGTCAATGACGGTACGGGGGATAACCTGCCAACCTGCTCCATAACTCTCTCCCTTGTTGTATTCTACGCTGATATGATACCAAAAAATCGCTTGTTGTCAAGCCCCTATTCCCACATTGCACTGAACCTTGTGGCTAGCCTTTTTGTCCCTCCCTCCGCACCACCAACCACACCACCGGAATCGCCAACGCCTCCAGGGCGACGGCGAAGCCCACCACCCACCCAATACCCGCCTCATACAGTGCCCCCATGGCGGCGCTCCCCACCATCCAGGCGATACCATAGGCTGCGTTGAAGACGCCGAAGGCCCAGCCCCGGCGCTCGGGCGGAGCCAGGGAGACCACCGCCGCTTTGCATACCGTCTCCTGGGCCCCCAGCACCACGCCCCACAGGAGCACCCCCGCCAGGGCCATCCCCGCCGAGGCGGAGAACACCAACGGGGCGATGGGCAGGCTGAGCAGGGGCACCACCAGCAGGGAGCGCAGCCCCACCCGGTCAAACCAGCGCCCCAGGGCCAAACCCGCCAGGGCATCCACCCCCATCGCCAAGGCGAACAGGAGAGGGATGTGCACCTCTGCCACCACGCCCGCCTGTTTGAAGTGGAAGCCCATGACCTGGAAGTGGGCGAAGCCCGCCACAGCCAGGGCAATGAAGGCGATGTAGAGCCAGAAGCGGGGGGACAGGCGGGACGCCTGGGCAGGGACGGGGGAGGGGGGCTCTAAGCGCTGGGGGTGGGGATACTGCCAACGCGCCAGGGCCAAAACCAGGAGGGCCATCCCCGCCGGCACGGCCAGAATGGCGAAAGCCCACCGATAGCCACCCCCCAGAGCCAAGGCCCCCGCCACCACCAGGGGGCCCGCCACGGCCCCTATCTGGTCCAGGGCCTCGTGGAGGCCGAAGGCCCACCCCCGCCCCAGACGGGCCGCAGCGTAAGAGAGCATGGTATCCCGTGCGGGGGTGCGTACCCCTTTGCCGATGCGTTCGGCCACGATAAGGGCCGAGGCCACATCCCACCGGCTGGCCAGGGCGAGAAGGGGCACGGCCGTCATGTTCACGGCATAGCCCAGCATAGCGATGGGCCAGTAGCGGCGGGTGCGGTCGGCCAGGTAGCCGGCAGGCAGGCGGAGGGCATAGCCCATCACCTCCCCCAGGCCGGCCACAACGCCGACGGTGGCGGCGGAGGCCCCCAGGTGGGCCAGGAAGGGGCCGGTGATGCTGCGGGCACCCTCATAAGCCACATCGGCGCAGAGGCTCACCACCCCCAGCAGGAGCACGAACCCCAGGGCACTGCGCAGGGGGGCGGGGGGAGCCTCCCCAGTGTGCGAGATGCGCATGCACAGCCTCCGTGTACCGTTAAAAGAGAACTTGATGGCTGGTTACAGCATACACCTTGACGCCGAAAAATAAGCCATGTTAGATTGGCGCTAGTTCGTAGGCGCTGGGATGGGGACGGTGATGCCTAAGGTGCGCTACTTGGGAAGCCGAAAAGCCGCGGGAACAGCGCACACGGCCCTCTGAATTGCCCTCCTTCTGCTCTTGATGGCAGGTTGCACCCGTGTGGTGGTGGTTGTGGCGACTCCCACGCCAACAGCATCTGACACGCCTGGCCCCCTTGCACACTCGGTTGAATCCACACCTACATCACCTTCTACTCCTACGCCAACGGCCACGCCAACACCGACACCTAGACCCATCCCTACACCGACGCCGATACCGACACCTAGACCTACGCCCACTCCAGGCCCACGTTTGCAACAGCAATTGCCCAGACATGTCTATGAGGGTTTCTACAGAGCCTTCTACGAGGGCTGTCGGATTCCAGCTTTTGAAAGTCTCCGAGTCTTGCAGCAGTGGACCGGGAACCAAAACAAGCGGATAGAGTTTCGCCCACCAGAAGGTTCGTGGTTCTTGGCTGTTGTGGGCGCTCCTCAAGCCACCTTTTGGTCGTTCACCGCTCTTGTAGAATCGCCTGGTGGGCAGAAATATCAAGTGTTAACAATAAACAATTCGGCAGGAGACACAAACAATGCCCATATGTGGTGCTCAACAGGCCGTTCTATTATACCGTATTTATTAGAGACGCAACCTGTCAATGTCGTTCGGACGGTTTTTCTTGTTGCTCCTGGTGCTGGTGACCCGCTCCCACGATCAGTTGCAACGGCATTACAGGGGTTCTATGGGGATTGTCCTGAAAAGCCCTCTATTTACCAACTGCATGCCTCGATTCTAGCAACTTCACGGAGTGCCGTCCAAGGAACAATGACAATCCCCTTTGATGTGCGTCCGCCTTTCTACTTCTTAGCAGTAGATTTTGATCCTCAGCAAAGCACTTGGCATTTCAGAAGTATAGATAGCAGCGCAAATTGGCGTTCATTGGGACCTAGTGTAAGTAGTGCCGACGGGAGGCGCATGGATTTCTCAGCGGTTTGTCCTCAGAGTCCGAGCCCCCACAGACTTGAGGTAGACTGGAGTGGGGGACAATGGACACTTTATCTCATTATGGTCGCCCCGTAATGATCAACTGTACTATGACAATGGATCAGATTTTGTCACCTTTTTCTGGAAGAGCATCACATACTCGTGGCGGAAGATGTAGAACCCGCCCCGCAACGCCCGATAGCGCCACAGGTTGGTGGTCTTCCCCTTCCCTCGCTCGTTGCCCTGGATGTCCTTCACATTGATGGCCTTCAGGCGCAGGCCCGCCTTCCGACACACCTCCATGCAATAGAACCCCAGGGGCACCCACTCCCCCCGCGTGTACTTGTCGCCGATGACCAGGGCCAGGTGCCGACCGGGGGCCAGCAGATCTACGGCGTTGGCCACCGCCTTGGCGAAGCGGTCTAGGAAAGCCTTCACCGTCGGGGCACGGGACAGATCACGGGGGTCATCGCTGAACTTGATGATGTCGTGGTAGGGGGGATGGAGGATAAGGCAGTGGGCGTGGGAGAGGCCCAGACGGTGCAGTTCGTCCCGCACCCGCTGGGCGGTGGAGGGCTCACAGGCGTCCAGCCCCTCCAGCACAACCGTGTGGACGCCGTAGGGGTTTTCGGCCTGCTCTACTACCTCTTGGGCGCGCCTGGCCACATGGGGCACCAGTTCCACGCCGATGCCGTGGCGCCCCAGGCGGCGGCACTCGATGAGCGTGGTGCCCAACCCGCAGAACAGGTCCACCACCACCTCCCCCGGCTGGGTGAAGCGGCGGAGCACCTGGTTGGGGATTTGGGGGACAAAGTTGCCCCAGTATTCGGGGGTGTGGACGCTGGAGGCGTCCCTGCGCCCCAGAAGCCACAGGGAGTCTAAGATGAGGTCATCGGGGGGAGAAACCCGAGTCGTTTTCATCCCACCACCTGCTGGGGCAATCGTTTTCTGCACAGGGGCGTGCTGAACCCTGCCTCTAAGGGACAACTTTGAACTCCTCTAGCAGGATCTTAAGCAATTGGTGTTCGTTGAGGGAAAAGAGACGATGGGGACACACCTCGGCGAATCGGCGTAGAGAGCGTTTATCCACCGCCCCTTCGTTCTCAAAGATGCCGAGGGGGATGAAGGAAATGCCCTGCCGTTCGTACCAGTACAGTTTCACCGCCGCCCGGTCGCAGTGCTCGTTGTTGGCGATGGCAAAGGCGAAGATAGGGGCTCCTTCCCGCTCTATCTTGAAGTCCACAGTGTACGCACCTTCCTGATCGACTTCCACTGTATAGTTTTTGACCACACGATCGGAGGGAAGGATTTTGGCGAGAACACGGGCTACATCCTCGTGGAAGATGCGCCGCACCTCCTCTCGGCGTAGATACAGGAGATCCACCACCTGCTGGAGCAGTTGGAGGTAGCGCAGGAGGCCCTTGCCCAGGTCGTAGGTGGCAAGGCGGATTTCTCCGTTCTGCTCTTCGGCGCCAGCCCCCCGCAAAATGGCCCCAAAACGCTCCTGGCGGGCCGGCGTATCAATCGTGAACTCCAAATCGGCCAGGTGGAAGAGAGTGTGCCCGTGGTCGGTGAACACCCAACCTTCACCCTTTTGCTGAACGGCGACGACGAAATGGTCGCCGTCGGGGAAAGCGAAAGGCGTGTCAATGACCCAGAGACCGGGTTCCACTTCGTTTACACGGACAGCCCGGCAGAGGCTCGTGCACAGCATCTCTTCTAATCGGCGCTTCTCCATACCTATCCCCCTAAAGGAAGTGGTAACTGATCACCGGGAGGTCGCTGTAGAGCACACTCCTGGATAAACTGCTCCCACGCCTCCTCCAGACTGGTGAAATGCGCCAGCACAGCATAGTGGTCATGCCTTTCTGGGTTCTTCTCCCCATAGCGTTGCGTAGCCTTGTGGATATGGGGTTGACCTGCGGGGACTATCTCCCCCTCCAGGTCGTTCTCGTGGGCAGTCCGCAGAGGGCCGTGGTATCTCCGCAATCGCACCGCTCCATACTGAGGGTGGGTATAGAGGAGAACGATGGAGTAATCGTGCGGAAGCAGAGTGTTGGTGCGTACGATCACCTGGAAGTGATGCTCACCTACTGTGATGTCCACACGCCCCTCCTCATGGGGCTGGTGCCCTCCTTTAGGGCGTCGGCGTTTCATCAACCTTTCCCAATAGTCGGCGGGCAAAGGCTTCGGAAGACGCACCAGGAATTCTATTTCTTCATCGGTCAGAGGTGGAGGCATCGCTTCTAACAGCTCTAGTGCCCTTGCGGGCAGCGGCGTGCTCTACGAGGAAGCGGAACAGGTTCTGGAACTGGGGCGGGACCTCCTTCACCCGCTCGGGGTGGCATTGCACCCCCAGCACCCAGGTCTTCCCCGGGTGCTCCAGCCCCTCAATGATGCCGTCCTCCACGCTATAGGCCGAGGCCAGGAGCACGGGGGCCTTCTGGGCCTCCCGCAGGCCCTGGTGGTGGCGCGAGTTCACCCGCACCACACCTCCACTCCCCACAACCTGGGCCAGTTTGCTCCCCGGGGTGATGAAGATGCGATGGTAGGCCGACTCCCACCGCCCATCCCGGCGCTCGGCGCGGTGGCCGGGGATGTCCTGGAGCAGTTTGCCCCCCATGACCACATTGAGAGCTTGCATCCCCCGGCAGATGCCCAAGACGGGGTAGTCCCGCTCCACGGCCAGACGCAAGAGGGGCAGTTCCACCTCGTCGCGGGCGCGGAGCACTTCCAGGCCTGCGGCGGGGTCGGGGGCCTCCCCGTAGAAGGCGGGGTCAATGTCGGGCCCGCCGGTGAGCAAGAGGCCATCCACCTCGGCCAGGATGGCCTCGGGGGGGCGCTTCTCCTGGGGGGTGATGAGCACCACCTCCGCCCCGTGGGGCAGAAGGGCCTCCACATACGGGCGCGCCCAACGGTCGTCAGTGGTGGTCACAGCAATGCGCGGCATGCGTCCTCCTGGGGTGCGCTTCCAGGATAGCAGAAGCCTCTGAAGGGGGACAGGAGGGAGGCGGCATGGCGGTCCTCCCTGTGGGGAGGTATACTGCCCCCCCCAGCATCAAGGAGGTATGCTATGCGTTGTGCACGGGTGCACGTGCACGGTCGGGAGCACTACGCCGTCGTGGAGGGGCAACAGGTGCGTCTCCTGCGGAGAAGCCCCTTCGGGCGGTGGCAGGCTACTGACAAGGCGCATCTCCAGACTGCACCGAGGGGGACAAGGAAAGCCTCTGCTTCGGTTTCTGTTTGATCTGCGCAAGCGCGGCTATCCTTTCCCCGCCTCACTCCGCAGCCTACGCCGCCCTACAACCCCTCCAAACGCCCCTGGGCGGGGGGTGCACCCCGCCCCCGCGGCACCCCCAGATACTCATACGCCAGACGCGTCGCCACACGCCCCCGAGGCGTCCGCTCCACGAACCCCCTCTGCAACAGATACGGCTCGTACACATCCATCACCGTATCCGGGTCCTCCGACAGGGCCGCCGCCAGCGTCTCCAACCCCACCGGCCCCCCATCAAACTTCTCCACCAGCGTCCGCAGCAGCCGCCGGTCCACTGGGTCCAGCCCCAGGGCGTCCACCTCCAGGTGGACCAGCGCCTCCCGCGCCAGGGCCAGCGTGACCCGTCCATCCCCCTTCACCTGGGCATAGTCCCGCACCCGCTTCAGCAGGCGATTGGCCACCCGCGGCGTCCCCCGCGAGCGCTGGGCAATCTCCTGCAGAGCCTCCTCCTCCGCCTCCACCTGGAGCAGACGGGCCGAACGGCGCAAAAGGACCGTCAGTTCCTCGGGGGTGTAGAAGTCCAGGCGAAACACCAGCCCAAACCTGTCCCGCAAGGGCGGGGAGATGGCCGCATAGCGCGTGGTGGCCCCCACCAGGGTGAAGGGGCGCAGGGTCAGGCGCACCGCCTTGGCGCTCTCTCCTTTCCCCCACACGATGTCCAGGCGGAAGTCCTCCAAGGCCGGGTAGAGCACCTCCTCCACCGCCGGGTGGAGGCGATGCACCTCGTCAATGAACAGCACATCCCCCGCCCCCAGGCGGGTGAGCAGGGCAGCCACATCCCCCTTGCGCTCCAACGCCGGCCCCGAGGTTATCCGCAACTGGGCACCCATCTCGTGGGCCACAATGCCCGCTAAAGTGGTCTTCCCCAGCCCGGGCGGGCCATACAGGAGCAGGTGGTCCAACGGCTCCCCGCGCCCTTTGGCTGCCTGGATGGCGATACGGAGGGTCTCCTTCACCTTCTCCTGGCCCACAAACTCGTCCAGGGTCTTGGGGCGCAGGGCGCGGTCTAGGGCCTGATCCTCCCCCTGGACGCTCCCCAACACCAGCCGACGGGCAGGGGCGATGTGGGAAGCCGGTCCACCCCTTTGGGGCGACCCCGTGGGACGCTCCCGCCTCATGCTTTCCCCAACAGTTCCCGTATCTTGGCTGCCGGGTCAGGACTTGTTACCAACGCCTCCCCCACCAGGATGGCGTGGACACCCGCCCTCTGCACCCGCACCACATCTTGACGGGTGGCGATGCCGCTTTCGCTGACCACCACCTTCCCCCGCGGCACCCGCGGTGCCAGGCGCTCCGTAACGGCCAAGTCCGTGTGGAAGGTGTGCAGGTCGCGGTTGTTGATGCCGATAATCTCTGCCCCCGCCGCCAGGGCGCGCTCCATCTCCGCCTCGGTGTGCACCTCTACCAGACACTGGAGCCACAGGCGCCCCGCCTCCCGCAGGAGGGCCGTCAACTCTTCTTGCGTGAGGGCGGCGACGATGAGGAGCACCCCATCCGCCCCCGCCGCCCGCGCCTCATAGAGTTGATACACGTCAAGGATGAAGTCCTTGCGCAGGACAGGGATGCCCAGAGGGTGTACCGCTTCAGCCACGCGCCGGAGATCGTCCAGGCTCCCCTGGAAATGGCGGTCGGTGAGCACCGAGATGGCCGCCGCTCCGCTGTGGGCATAGGTGGTGGCCAGGGCGACGGGGTCCAGGTGGGGGTTGAGGGCGCCCTTGGAGGGGGAGGCGCGCTTCACTTCGGCCATGAGGCGCACCGGGGGCCCCCACAGAGCGCCCGATAGGTTCAGGGGCGGGGGCAAGCCCGCCACCTGCCGCTCTAGGTGGGCCAGGGGGAGGCGCCCCTTCTGGGCGTCCACCTCCCTGCGCTTCTCCTGCAATATCGCCTCCAGGATAGTGGGCATCTCTTAGCGTGTCCTAGCGCCTAGGATACGGACGGGTTGGTCTGTCCTCGCGCTCCCCTCGCCCGAGAGACGATGCCTCCCTCCTCGTAGCACTGGGGGAGGGGCACAGCCGACATTACCGTTGCTTCGGGAATTGCGCACCCCTGTCTCCCGCACCCATTCTAGCCTCGCTCCAGCCTGGGGAAGCACACGCACACGATGGGCGCAGACATCTCCCCTTCTTTCCGGGCGCACTGGGCGCTTCCTATCCTCCCCCCACCCTCTGGCTCACCGCCACCCACCGCTCCAACAGCGCCCCCGCCCGCCCGCTGTCCACCGCCTCCTGGGCCAGGCGTATCCCCTCGGCCAGGGTGCCCGCCAGCCCGTACACCACCAGCCCCGCCCCCGCATTGAGAACCACCCCATCCCGCAGAGGCCCCCGCTCCCCCTTCAGGAGGGCCCATAGGCGTTGAGCATTCTCCTGGGGCGTCCCCCCTTTCAGATCCTCGGGACGAGCGCGCGGCAAGCCCACCCCTTCGGGTGTAAGGGTGAAGAAGCGGAGGCCGTCGGTCTGTACATCCCACACACGGGTAGGGGCGCACAGGGTCAGTTCGTCCAGGCCATCCTCCCCGTGCACCACCCACGCCCGCCGCACCCCCAACAGGCGCAACACCTGGGCCAGCATCTCCCCCATGCCAGGATCGGCCACGCCCAGCACCTGGAACTGGGCACCGGCGGGATTGGTCAGGGGCCCCAGGATGTTGAACACGGTGCGGATGCCCAACTCCCTCCGCACGGGGGCGGCATGCTTCATCGCCGGGTGAAACACGGGGGCAAAGCAGAAGCCGATGCCCACCTCGCGGATGCACTGGGCAACCCCCTCGGGCCCCAGGGCAATGCGCACTCCACACGCCTCCAAGAGGTCGGCACTCCCCGAGGCACTGGAGACGGCGCGGTTACCGTGCTTGGCCACTTTGGCTCCCGCTGCCGCACACACGATGGCCGCCGCCGTGGAGAAGTTGAAGGTGCCGGCGCGGTCGCCCCCCGTCCCGCAGGTGTCCAGCAGGGGGAAGGGCACCTCTACCCGCAGGGCCTTGGCGCGCATGGCCTGGGCCATCCCCGCCACCTCCTCGGCTGTCTCCCCCTTCATGCGCAGGGCCACGAGGAAGCCAGCCACCTGGGCGGGGGTGGCCTGCCCGTCCATAATCGTCTGCATCGCCTGGCGCGCCTGCTCCTGCGAAAGGGAGCGACGGGCGACCACGAGTTCCAGAATTTCCCGCATGCGTGGGGCTCCGCAAGCGGACGGTGCCACCTCCCATTGTAGGAGAAGAGGGGGGGATGGCTCAACGCAGGCGCACAGCACTAGGGGAAGCCCAGCCTTTTGGCCTTCAGGCTCACCCACCGCCCTTTGCCGATGACGATGTGATCCAACACCTCAATGTCCAACAGGTGGCCGGCGTCCACCAGGCGTCGGGTGATCTCCACATCGTCGGGAGAGGGGGAAGGGTCGCCCGAGGGGTGGTTGTGGACAACGATGAGGGAGGGACAGGTCTGGCGCACCGCCTCCCGGAACACCTCGGCCGTGCGCACCACGGCCGTGTGCACATTGCCCTTATAGATCTCCTGGATGCCTAACACTTGGTTGCGGGTGTTCAGGAGCACCACCCGCAGGCTCTCCTGGGGCAACAGGGCCATATCGGCCATCAGCAGGGAGGCCACATCCTCGGGGCCGCGGATAGCGGGGCGCTCCTCGGGGGGAAGGGAAAGGAGGCGCTTCCCCAACTCCAAGGCGGCGTGCACCTGGGCGGCCTTGGCCATCCCCAGCCCCTTTACCCGCTCCAACTCGGCGAAGGAGGCGTTGGCCAACCCGCCCAGCCCACCGAAGGTGGCCAGCAAGCGCTGGGCCAGGCTCAAAGCGCTCTCCCCCGCCTGTCCCGTGCGCAGGATGATGGCCAAGAGTTCGGCGTGGCTTAGGGCCCCCGGCCCCGCCGTGCGCAGGCGCTCCCGCGGCCGTTCACTGGGGGGCAGGTCGTGCATGCGCAGTGGGCGCTCCTGCCTCCCCGACACGACATCCTCCCACACACACCGTATACCCACAGGATAGTCCCCGGAGCCCCACCCCACAACGGGGTTATCCCCCAGTGTGTCTACAGGACATCCCCCATTTCACCCAGGGACTATCCCCAGCACCCTACGACCCACCCCCGTCTATGTAGATCACCTGTCCCGAAATCAGTTCCGCCTCGGGAGAGGCCAGGAAAGCGATGAGATACCCGATGTCCTCGGGCTGGATGACGCGCCCGAAGGGCATGCGCGGGTAGAGTTCCTTGATGTCCTGCACCCCCTGGGTAGCCCGCACCAGGCGTCGCCCCATCTCCGTCTCGACCAAGCCAGGGGCCACCACATTCACCCGAATGTTGTAGGCCCGCTCCTCTTTGGCCAGACAGCGGGCCATAGCCTCCATGGCCGCCTTGGCCGCTGCATAGGGCACATGGCGGGGGGCGAAGGCCTGGGTGGCGCGGGAGGAGATAAAGAAGATGTCGCCCCGCGGCTGACGACGCATGACAGGGAGCACCAACTTGGTGCAGTAAAAGGCCCCGAACAGGTGCACCCCTATGACACGGTGCATCTCCTCCACATCGGTATCGGCCAGGGTGTTGCCGCGGGAGGCGATGCCCGCATTGTTCACCAGGATGTCCACCTTCCCCAAAAAGTCAATGGCCTTGGGGATGGCCTCCTGCACCTGGGCGAAGTCGGACACATCGGCCTGAAAGGCCTCGGCCCGCCGCCCCAGGGAACGGACGGCCTGCACCGTCTCCAGAGCCGCATCCTTGTCCCGTCGGTAGAGGAGGGCCACATCGGCCCCCTCGCGGGCCAGCACCAGAGCCACCCCGCGCCCTATGCCCCGCGAGCCTCCGGTGATGATTGCCGAGCGTCCAGCCAAACGCATGTGCGCCTCCCGTCACGAAGGGTATGTGCTCCCAGTATAGGATAGGGGGCGGGTGGGGTGCCCCTTCAGCTGGCGAAGGGGGGCAGGGATATCCCCACCTTCCGTTCCACCGCTTTCTGGTAGATGCGCCACGCCGTGACGATGTCCTCCAGGGCCAGGCCTTGCGACTCAAAGAGGGTGATGGCGTCGGGGCTGGGGCGCCCGGGGATGATACCCCCCACCACATCCCGCAGGTCGCGCACCTGGTCCCAGCGGATAATGCCCCGCTCCACCGCCCACAGGAGTTCCCCACACTCCACCCGGGCATCCTCCACCTGGTCGGCCACGATCAGGTGGGCACGCCGAATGGTGGTCTCATCCAGTTCCCGACGCATCCAACTGTTGCTCCCCGCAGCGTTGATGTGGGTGCCTGGGGAGAGCCATTCGCCGTTGAACACGGGGTCTCTGCTGGTGGTGATGGTGATGACAATGTGCGCACCCTCTACACATGCCTGGGCGCTCTCCACGGGGCGGACGGGGATGCCCAAGCGCTGGGTCATCTCGTGGGCGAAGGCCTGGCGCTTGTCGGGGGTGCGGCTGAACACCCGTACCTCACGCACCGGGCGCACGGCGCACACCGCCTCGATCTGGGTGCGGGCCTGGTAGCCCGCCCCGATACACCCCACGATGGAGGCATCGGGGCGCGCCATATACTTCGTCGCCACGCCCGACGCCGCCCCCGTGCGCACAGCCCCCAGCCACCCCGCCTGCATGATGGCCAGCAGTTCCCCTGTGTCGGCGCGGTAGATGTTCACCAGGAACCCGCCGTTGCGCCCCGTGGTGTAGGCCTTGAAGCCCGTGATGTTGAGGGCGTGGTCGGCGGCCGCCATGAACTGCAAATAGCCCCCCGCCACCCGCAGACGCCGACGGGGGTCGTTGGTCGCCTGCCCCTGTGCCCAATGGCGGAAGCCCTCCTCCACTGCCTCCAAGGCGTCCTGCATCGTCAGGAGGGACTGCACATCCTGCTCGGTGAGGAAAATCGCCATCTCTGTTCCTCCTGCAACGGTTGTGGCAAAGTGCGGGGGGGGTGGCTAGGAGACGGGCAAGGGGCCGGCCGGCACCAGGCGCTTGCGGACGGGGGCCACAACTGCCCCCAAGCCCTCCAGGGGGCACGCCCCCAGGAGCCATAGGTCGCCTGGCTGGGCGAAGACCACCTCGTCCACCGTTGCAAACCCCGCCACGCCACCTACGGCATACCCAGGAGAGCACCGGATGATGTGCCCGTCGGCCATCCTAAAGGCCTCATCCCGCTTCCGCTCCTCAATCCCCACCGGGCGCAGGGCCTCTCCGGGAACCCGTGTATAGGCGGACCCGCTGTCCACCAGGAGCCCCTCTACCACGATGGAGAGTCCCGCCTGGCGGGGGTTCTCTCTGGTGGCGTTCACACGGAAAAGCCCCATATGGTCTCCTTACACGGTGCCCCTGCCGTGCACGCTCCGGTGCTGTGGCGCATAGACGCCTTTCCAGAGGGCGGGCCTCACGCTCCGGGGGAGGTCAGCAGTGCCCGCACCTGGTCTATGGGCACATTCCCGCCGCTGACGATGAGGGCGACCCGCTGGCCCCGAATGCGCTCCCGCGCCTGGAGCGCCCCCGCCAGGGGTGCCGCCCCCGCTCCCTCCGCAATGATACGGCATTCGGTCAGGTACAGGCGCATGGCTTGGCGAATCTCCTCGTCGGAGACCAGCAGGAAGTCGTCCAGCAGGTCCCAGAGGATGCGCTGGGTGAGGGCATAGCCCTGGCGGGTGGCCAGCCCTTCGGCGAAGGTGTGCATGGGGGCCTCTACGAGGCGGCGCTCCTTCCAGGAGAGGTAGGCGGCGGGGGCCTGGGCCGACTGCACAGCGATGACGCGGATGGCGGGATTGACGGCTTTGGCCACGATGGAGGCCCCCGCCGCCCCGCTGCCCCCGCCCACGGGGACGAAGATGGCCTGGATATCGGGCTGGGCTTCCAGGATCTCCACAGTTTCGGTGGCCACGCCGGCGATGAGCAGAGGCTCGTTGACGGCGTGGATGTAGCGGAGGCCCGCATCTTGGGCGAGGCGCTCGGCATACTCACGGGCGTCCTCAAAGACCTGACCGTGGTAGAGCACCTGCGCCCCCAGGCGGCGAATGGCCCGGGCCTTGAGGGGGTTGGCCCCCTGGGGCATCACGATGGTGCACTGCGCCCCGACCAGGCGGGCGGCGTAGGCGATGGATTGGCCGTGGTTGCCGGTGGAGGCGGTGATGACCCCCCTCTGGCGTTCGGAGGCGGGTAGCGTCAACAGCATGTGGACACCCCCCCGCACCTTGAAGGCACCGATGGGCTGGAGGTCCTCCCGCTTCAGGTATACCTCGGCCCCCAGGAGATCCGACAGGGCGGGGGAATACTGGAGGGGCGTGGGGGGCAGGTAGGGGGCGATGATTTTGCGGGCGCGCAGGACATCCTGCAGGGTTGGGCGCTCCATCGGAGCCTCCTTAGGTGTTCTCGTCCAGCCCTTCGGCTACCACGCGCCGTTCCATACGGAAGGAGCCCCCTTCCTTCAGCAGTTCCCGCAGGAGGGGGCGGGCATCCAGAACCTCCGGCCCCACAAGACCGTAGCGGGGGATACGCCCCTGAGCCACGGCCTCGGCGGTGAGGGCAGCCGCCTGGGCCGTAACATAGGGGCTGGTGTAGCGCAGGGTTACTTCTACTCGGCGCCCCTGGGCGATGCCCTCCACCCGCACCACCCGTGCCGAAAGGGGGCGGGTGCGGCTGAAGCCGAACACCCTATCGGCCGTGTCCGAGGCCAGGAAGGCCCCCAGGAACTGGGCGGGGGAGACCTGCGCCCCCCCGACGGGGATGGGCTGGCTATCCATAAGGCCGTAGCGGTAGAGGGTGTGGAAGGCCTCCAGCAAAGCGTTGGGGACGCGCCCGAACTTCATGACCACCTCCCGCACCCCCGGGAGGAAGCGGGGGACGGTGATAGGCTCGGGGTGGCCGGCGGCGTAGCACAGGATAGGCTCCTCCACCTCCAGGAAGGTGAAGGTCTCGGGCTCGGAGAAGGGCGGGAGGTCCACCAGGCGTCCGTTGCGGTAGACGCGGGCGGGGTGGCTGAGGACGTGGATGAAGTGCTCCATCACGGCCTGGCCACGGAAGGCGACGGCGCTGGCCAGAGCGAAGGTGATGCGTTCCACCCGCTCCATGCCCTCGGCCCCCAGGCGGGCGAGCATATTGGTCACGCCGGGGCTGGTGCCCGTGCCCACCAGGACGACCTGACGGTTGTGGCGGGCCTGGGCATCCAGGGCAGGGTCGGAGAAGAGGTCCTCCACGGAGGAGGCGTCGTCGTTGATGTCCACATAGGGGGTGCCGGCCTCTAGGGCAGCCTCCACAGCGGGGCGACCCCAGCGGTAGAAGGGCCCGACGCAGTTGAGGACGACGCTGGCCTGGCGCATCAGGCGCACCAGGGCGGGGCGGTCGGCCATGTCTATGGCGACGGGCTGGGCGCGGCCGGGGGCGAGGGTGGCCGTATAGCGGGCGCGGGCCTCGTCCCTATCGGCGACCAGGAAACGGGCGAAGGTAGAGCGCCCCGCCAGCCACCGCACCACACCCTGCCCCACTGTCCCACACCCCAGGACGAGCAGAGTCGGCGTCGACATATCTCATCGGGAGGCCGGACGGAAGTAGTAGAGCACCCCTTCGGGGGAGACCTGCTCAAACCCCACCTCTAAAGGCATATGGGGGCGCAGATCTTCGTTCCTGCACCCCACGATCCGACTGATGAGGCGGGGCCCCTCCTCCAGTTCCACGATGGCCACATTGTAGGGAATGTCCGACACGAAGGCGGGGTGGTAGCGCTGGTAGACCACTGTCCAGGTGTAGAGGCGTCCCCGCCCACTGACGGGCTCCCAAGTGTATTCCGGGGAGAGGCAGTGGGGGCAGATGGGGGCGGCGGGGAGGCCCCTCCACGCCTGACACCGTGTGCACCGTTGGAGCAGGAGGCGCCCCTGTTTCAGCCCCTCCCAGAAGGGGGCGTCGTCCAGGGTCGGTTCGGGGAGGGGGCGTTGGACAGTGGGCTGTTGGCTCATGTGCCCACACCTCGCAGGAAGATGTCGCTCCCTATTATGGCGCCTTGGGGGCGGAGTGGCTAGTCCCCCCAAAAAGGAAGGGCGGGGGGACCTCCCCGCCCTTCCGTGGGGCGAGCCGAGGGGTCTAGGCGCGGCGGCGGGCCATCATCAGGCCGGCACCGGCCAGGACAACGCCCACGATGGCGACGATGAGGGCGATGACGCCAACGGGGCCGGCGGGACCCTGGGGGCCGGGCGGCCCTTGCGGGCCGGGGGCACCCTGGGGGCCTTGCGGGCCGGGCGGGCCCTGCTCACCCCGGGGGCCAGGCGGCCCTTGCGGCCCTTGCGGCCCAGGCGGGCCCGGAGGCCCTTGCGGGCCGGCAGGCCCTTGCGGCCCAGGCGGCCCGGCGGGGCCTTGCATGCCCTGGGGGCCAACAGGACCCGCGGGGCCTGCTGGGCCAGCGGGGCCGCGCTCGCCCGGCGGGCCAGCGGGGCCACGCAGATCAGGCACCGTGAAGGTGGCCGAGGCCTCCCGCCCCGCCGCGTCAACCACGTAGATCTCATAGGTGCCAGGCGTGCTGGTGGGAATGGCGGCGATGACGGTGAAGGAGCCGGTGGCATCGGTGGTAACGGCGGTGCGCACAGGCACCGTCATGAGGTCAACGAAGCTGGGCGGAGTGGGGCGCGGGCTGGGCCCCCACTGGATGGAGCGCAGGCCACTGTTGGGGGTGAAGTTGCTCCCCGTGATGCCCACAGCGCCCACCCCGTTGGTGTGGGAGAGGGTGAGGGAGGGGGGCGCCGGGGGCGCCGTGCGCGCCGACAGGTTCAAGGTGCGCAACTCACCGGGGGACCAGGTGGCCGTCTGTTCGGCCACAAGGGCGCCCACGCGGAAGCGAACGGTCGCCCCAGTGGGGAACGATTCCCCAGGGGGCAGACTGATGAGGAGGCTGTAGTTGCCCCCGCTGGTGGTAGTGGAGCCGACCTCGCGCCCGCCGATTTCGGCGGCCACGCGGGTGCCGTCGGCGGCGGCGCGTCCGTCCACCGTAACGGCGCCGGAGAAGCGCATCACCTGAGGCTGGGCCAGGACGACGGCCGGCACCACCATAGCCAGCAGGAGGGCAAGGAGGCCCGCAAGTAGCACTCTGGTTCTGGTCATTTCTCCTCCTTATCCAGTCCTCGGGAGGGGGCGGGGGTTACCCCCCGCCCCCCGAGGCTCCTGCGTCTTTATGGTCCGAGCCAGCCGATCAGGTTCCAGCCGCGCCGCAGGGTGTAGGTGTTCCCGGCGACCGTCCAGGTGGTATCCGCATCCACGCGGATCCAGTAGCCCTGGCCGCGCACCAACTCGCGCAGGGTGCTCCCAGCGGGGTCGGCGGGGTCGAAGAACAGCCACTCCTGGCGGCCCGGATCCCACGTCCAGATGGCGGTGCCCCGCGTGATCTGGGCGCGGATGGGAGCCACTACATCGGCGATGGTAGTGGGCCGTGCGGTGATGGTGAAAAGAGCCGAACGGGCATCATCAGCACGGGTTACGCGTCTGTCGCCGTTCAGGTCGCCAGCCAGCACGAACACCGGCGTGACACCGGCGGCCAGACCCGGCACCGTGACGCTGGCGCTGAAAGAACCAGTGGCATCCGTGATCACCGCCGGCAGCAGGTGGATCTCCGCACCCCCCGCACCTGGCGGAGCGCCGAAGGCGATGCGCACCTGGGTGAACGGAGCGAACCCACTGCCCGACACTGTGAGGCTGGTGCCCGGCGCGCCGCTAGAGGCGGACAGAGACACCGTAGCATCAGGCACGGTGTGCACGGCTGTCGCAGCCACCACACCGTCAGAGGCACGCACAAAGTTGGTGGAGGGGATGGGAGCACCGTCTGGCACGGTAATGACCGCAGTGAACGCACCAGCGCTATCGGCTGTAGCGCTCACGCCGGGGATGACCGGGTCTGCAGACGTGCCCGTGGGGCCGTAGTTGAAGGTAACGGTCAGGCCAGCCCCGAACCCGGTACCCCGCACCGTGATAGCGCTCCCGCGCCCGCCGCTGGTGGGCGACAGGGTGATAGAGCGGGCAGGCACCGTGTAGGTGGCCATACCCGAAAGCCCGCCATTATCGGTAACGACGATACGCCGGGTCCCCGGTGTCGTTGCAATACCACCCAAGGCAAAAGACTCCTCCGCAACACCCGCATCGTGCAGGGTCAGGGTAACCGTGAAGTTCCCCGCACCATCAATGGGGACGGAAGCAGCATTCCACGCTACGCCATCGATGGTGATGTTACCGGCCGGTATATTCCCGCGCGGCGTGAAGCCGGAGCCGCTGATGGTCACCCGAGTCCGGTTGGGTCCGCTGGCAGGAGAGAGGGTAACATCTGCACCCACCACGCGGAAGGTCCCCCGAGCGGTCTGGGCACCGATGGTAACCGCCAACTCCACATCCCCGAGGCTGGCTCCGGCGGGCACCACGAACTGCACCCACCCTGCAGGGGGAGCAGCTGTCCCCGGAGGGGCGTTGCCCGCAGCGCCGACACCAGGAATGCCACAAACAGGACCAGCAGGTTGACAGGCGACCACGCCACCGACTGTTATTGTCGTTGTCGTGGTGCCCACTGTTACAGTAAAGTCACGGAAGGGCACATTAACCACCACACCCATGCGTCCAGAGGTGGGGGCCGGAGTGCCCAGACTGGGGGTGACCGTAAAGTCGGTGCCCACCCAGTTGCCACTCCCGTCGCGCACCTCTAGGTCGTTCAGGCCGGC